>JAGLQQ010000187.1 GCA_023136735.1 Candidatus Omnitrophota bacterium
AAGACGAAAAACGCTTGAAGACAGATGGATTTGTTGACAAGTTTTATTCTATATGTTAACCTATTTTAAAGTGTGAAGTAACTTTAAGTGTAAGCTTGGTTTAGAAAATTTATGTTTTTAGTTGTGCATCATTTAAATAGGGGGGAGTTTGAAAGCTCTAGAAAGATATTTTATAAGAAAAAGGATTTTAATAGGGCGAAAACTGCAATTTAAATATGTTGGCGTAATTCTGGGTGCGGTGCTTGCATCGTGCACTTTAATAATCATCACAGTATATTTTTCCTGCTGGACATCTCTTGTAGAAATAGACGCAAGTATCCAAACTACAGCTGCGATCGGCAAGATACTCGACAATATAAACTTATTAATACTTTTTGAACTGCCTATCTTGCTGCTTCTTGCTTGTTTCATCGGGATTGTGTTTTCTCTCAAGATTGCCGGTCCTGTTTACCGACTTCAAAAAGCAGCACGTGATGTTGCTAGTGGAGACCTTACTACGAGTATTAGCTTAAGAAGTGATGATGAGCTTAAAAATCTTTCCGATGCGTTTAACTCTGTTATTGAAAATATGCAGAGATTGGTAAGTAAGGATAAAAAATTGATTTTTGAGCTTTCGCAAATAACAAATAATTTATATGTCAGTCTAAAAGATAAAAAGATTAATGAAGCTGATGCGCTGGCTTTAATCAGAAAACTTAATGATCTGGTAGGGGAACTTAAAACACTTATATCGCAGTATAAAATAGAAAAAGGTTAAGAGTATGGAGATTCTTGATCTAATCCGCGTGGCAATAGAAAAGAATGTTTCTGATTTGCATCTGACAGTTGGATTGCCACCGATGATGCGTATTCACGGAAAGCTGACGCCAAGCGAGGCTGACCCATTGAGCGTTAATGATGTGGAAAACCTGACATCTAAGATGCTTAATGAAGAGCAAAAAATTAAGCTTGAGCAGGCTAGAAGCATTGATTTCACCTATAGTTATATCGCACGTTTTCGTGTGAATGTCTTTTATGAAAAAGGCTATCTTGCCGCTGCCCTTCGTTTTATTCCTTTTGAGATCCCTGACCTGGGTCAAATGAAAGTTCCTTATATAGTCAGTGAACTTGCTAGAAAACAAAGGGGTCTTGTTTTGGTTACAGGGCCGACAGGATCCGGCAAATCAACAACACTAGCCGCAATGATAAATCTGGTGAATATGGAGCAGGCTTGTCATATTATTACAATTGAGGATCCAATAGAGTATCTCCATCCTCACAAAAAGAGCATTGTAAATCAAAGGGAGATATATTCAGATACGCCTTCTTTTTCAGTAGCTTTAAGAGACGCGTTGCGTGAAGACCCTGATGTTATTCTTGTCGGAGAAATGCGTGATCTGGAAACAATGTCAACTGCTATAACTGCAGCTGAAACAGGACATCTTGTGTTTGCTACTTTGCATACCGTGGATGCTGTGCAGACAATTGATAGAATTATTGATGTCTTCCCTGAAGGACAGCAGTCGCAGATAAGATTACAGACTTCACTAGCATTACAGGGAGTAATATCCCAGCGGCTGATCCCAAGAGCTGATGGAAAGGGCAGAGTGGCTGCGATAGAGGCGATGACTGTTACTCCTGCGGTAGCTAATCTTATCAGAGAGAGAAAGACACATCAGATTTATTCTATGATCGAAACAGGTACAAGAGATGGTATGCTTAGCATGAACCAGTCCCTTGCAGATTTATGCAAGTCGCGTTTTATTAGAATCGGTGATGCAATCACATATTCTAATAAACCTGAACTACTGAAAAGGATGTTATTATAACTATGGAACTTAAGGAATTATTGGTAATTACTACAGAAAGAGGGGCTTCTGATTTACATGTTGTATGCGGCAGCCCTCCTGTACTGCGTGTAAACGGTGAGCTTGTAATCCTGGAAGAAATAGGCAGAGTTACACCTCAGATTGCTAAAGATTATGCCTATGCGATGCTTAATTCAGAGCAGATAAAAGAATTTGAATCTGAGTATGATCTTGATTTTTCATTTGGTATCCCAGGGGTGGGAAGGTTCCGCGTTAATCTTCATAAACAGCGCAGCAGTATTGGAATTGCATTGCGCAGGCTAGCTTCAGAGATTAAAACCGTAGATGAATTAGAGCTGCCTGATATTGTCAAAGATTTTGCCATGCTTGATAAGGGTATGATTTTAGTTACTGGAGCTGCTGGAAGCGGTAAGTCAACTACTTTAGCCGCTATGATGAATATAATTAATACACAAAGAAGAGCTCATGTAATTACGGTTGAGGATCCTATCGAATATCTATATTCTCATAAAAAGAGTATTATCGAACAAAGAGAAGTAGGCTCTGATACGAAGTCATTTGCCAATGCTTTGAAGTATGTACTTCGTCAGGATCCTAATGTGATTCTTGTTGGAGAGTTAAGAGATTTAGAAACGATTTCTCATGCAATAACTGCGGCTGAGACTGGACATCTTGTCTTGGGGACTTTACATACGACAGATGCTGTGCAGACGATTGACAGGCTTATTGATGTTTTTCCTCCTTACCAGCAGCAGCAGGTGAGGATACAGGTTTCGCTGACATTGCAGGGGGTAGTTTGTCAGCAATTAATGTTAAGCAAGGATAAGCAGCGCCGTGTTCCGGTAGTTGAGACAATGGTTGCAACTCCTGCTATCAGAAATCTTATACGGGAATCCAAAACATTTCAGATTTACTCATCTTTAGAAACTGGGGTTAAGGTTGGAATGCAGAGTGTAGATATGGCTTTGGCTGAGCTTGTGCACAAGGGGCTTATTCCTGAGGAAGATGCATATCTTAAGGCTCGAGATGCCGAAGGGGTAAAACGTCGCCTGAAAAAACTACAGGAGAGTACAGATAATGCCGGCGGATAAGGGTAAAAAAAAACGTTTAGGTGAATATCTTATTGATAAAGGATTGGTAAGCAGTGACCAGGTTAAAAAAGCTCTTGATGAGCAGAAAAAAGCTGGGTCACGTCTTGGTCAGACCTTAATTGAACTGGGATTTCTAAAAGAAGATGAGTTGATTGTTGTGCTTGCTCAGCAATTGGGGCTTGCTCATATAGATATTTTAAGTTACGGTTTAAAACCAGCTGTTGTAAAACTTATTCCGGAGAAAGTTGCCCGCCGTTATGAATTAATTGCTCTTGAGAAAGTAGGCAATAATTTAACTATAGCTATGGCTGATCCTTTAAATGTTTTTGCAATAGATGAAGTTCAGCAATTAACCAACTGTATGATTGAGCCGGTGATTTGTTCTCGGCTATCTCTTTTTAAGGTTTTGGATAGATGTTATAAACAAACTGATACTCAGCCAAACGAAAATGCAGATTCATATGAAGCATCACAGCCTTTGGTTTCTGAGCCTAAAGAGCAGCTTTCCCTAGTTGCGGGTAAAGAGATAATTGAATTAGTTGATACAATTATTCGTCATTGTGTTCAGCAACGCGCGACAGATATTCATATCGAACCAGATGAGGAAGAAATGCGCGTGCGTTGCCGTGTGGATGGGTTTTTAAGGGAGTTTAACACTTACCCTAAAGATGTGCAGCTTCCTTTGACCTCGCGAATTAAAGTGCTCTCAAACCTGGATATTTCTGAGAAACGGGTGCCCCAGGATGGTAGATTCCAATTTGAATACGAAAACCGCAAGCTTGATTTACGTGTATCAACTTTGCCGACAGTACTTGGTGAGAAGATAGTTATGCGGGTACTTGATAAAACAATGGTGATCGTGGCATTAGAAAAGTTAGGATTTCTAATTGATGATCAGGAGAAATTTGAGAAGTTGATAACACGGCCTTACGGAATGATTCTTGTTACTGGTCCTACTTCAAGCGGAAAAACGACAACATTGTATTCGGCCTTGAGCAAAATTAACACTATTGAAAAAAATATTCTTACAGTTGAAGATCCTGTGGAATACCGACTTAAGATGATCAATCAGGTCCAGGTTAACCCACGAGCTGGTTTAACGTTTGCCGCTGGGCTGCGCAGTTTTTTAAGGCAGGATCCTAATGTTATAATGATTGGGGAGATCAGAGATCTTGAGACGGCTGAAATAGCCATACAGTCTGCATTGACCGGCCATTTGGTTTTAAGTACTATTCATACAAATGACGCTCCTTCAACAATCACACGTTTAATAGACATGAAGATTGATGCTTTTCTTGTGGCCTCTGCGGTATCAGGCATTCTTGCCCAAAGGCTTATAAGGACTATTTGTGAGAATTGCAAAGAGGCATATACGCCTAATGAAGAAATGCTTCGTAGTCTTAATCTTGATGCAGGCGTTAATACTTATACTTTTTACAAAGGCAAAGGGTGTGATGATTGCAATGGAAGCGGGTATAGAGGCCGAATAGGAATATATGAGCTGATGATTATTAATGATGCTATTAGAGAATTGATTTTGGCAAATGCTCCTGTTGTTGAAATGAAAAAAGTGGCAAAGTCTCATGGCATGAACACACTTCGTGAAGATGGGCTTAAAAAGGTTGTAAACGGAATTACAACTATTGAGGAAGTATTTCGGGCAACTGCCGATGAAGCGAAAGGATAGCGCTGATGATGAATACATACTCACTCAAGAGACGGGTGAGGACCAACCTGATGATTACCATCCCGTTATTAATTGTTATCCTTGTTTGTGGGTCTCTGGTTTTTTCCTATTATATTGTTAGAATAAATTTTCTAAAATTAGTAGACGATAAAGATATATTAATCTTTAAATCGGTAATTGATATCTTAGGCAGGCAGATTTGGATTGGATCTATATTCGCGTTTTTTTTTGGCATTATCCTTGCATATGCGATTACGCTGCCGATAAAAAGACTTACTACAAGCGCAAAACAAATTGCTACCGGTGATTTAAGCCGTATAGTACAGGTCAGTAGTGAAGATGAGATCGGAGCATTGGGAAAATCTTTTAATGCTATGGTTTTATCGCTTAATGAACATATAATCGAAAGTATGACCGGCGGAGTTATTACTATAAACATGAATGGAGTTATCGCTACTTTTAATAAATCAGCGGAACTTATTCTTGGGTATAATACCTATGACCTTGTTGGCAAATCTGTATTTGATGCTTTTCCTGCTAGTGGAAAAAACGCGTCTTTAAATGCGATAATCAGGGAAACTTTGCAGGGGAAGAAAACCAGTTCGTCGCGTGAAATCAATATTTATTCTAAAGCAGGCAAAAAAATTCCTATTGGGATCACAACATCTCTTTTAAGGGACAAAAAGAATACTTTTCTCGGCATTGTTGTTACTTTTAAAGACTTGGCCCAAATTAAACATCTGGAAGAACAGGTGCGCAGGGCAGACAGACTTGCTGCTGTAGGAAGCCTGGCGGCAGGTGTTGCGCATGAAATACGTAATCCTCTGGGGTCGGTTAAAGGTCTGGTGCAGCTTTTAAAGGAAGATCTAAAGGATGACGATCAGAAAAAGGCATATGCTGATATAATAGTAAAGGAAGTTGACCGCTTGAATAAAGTTGTTGAGGAATTATTGAGCTTTGCCCGTCCGGATGCCTCAGAGCTTGAGGCAAACTTTATCCAGTTGAATATTAACGATGTTATTGAACAAACACTTCTTCTAGCTGAGCATGATTCCAAAAGGGAAAAAATACAAATAATTAAGGAGTTTTCTTCCGATGTTCCTCTTGTGCTTGCTGATGCTAAGAAATTGCAGCAAGCGTTTTTAAATATAATTTTTAATGCCTTTGGCGCCATGGAAGACGGTGGAGACTTGACCATAAAAACGAGTTTTAACAAAAGCACGAAGGTTTTGAATATTGCATTTTCAGATACCGGTATAGGTATATCAGATGAAGGCCAAAAAAAAATATTTGACCCTTTTTATACCGCTAAGGCAAGCGGCACTGGATTGGGTTTAACAATATCTCATCAGATAATCTCTAGCCACCAGGGCAGGATCAATGTCAAGAGTGAGATGGGGCAAGGTACGACGTTCACTATAAGCTTGCCGGAGAAAAGGTAAATAGATTAAATATGAAACCTAGAATACTTGTAGTAGATGATGATAGAAGTTTTCGATTTCTTCTGATAGAGACATTACAGAAGGAAGGGTATGATGTAGTCTCAGCGTCAAACGGAGAAGAGGCTCTTGATATTTATGCAAGTGTTGGGCCTTTTAATGTAATTACGCTTGATGTGAAGATGCCAGGCATAGACGGGTTTGAAGTGCTCTCAAGAATTAAAGAGACAAATCCCAAGCAGTTAATTGTTATTATAACTGCCTATGGTGCTCAGAAGATAGCAATTGAAGCAATTAAAAAAGGTGCGTATGATTATTTTACAAAACCGTTTGAAATAGATGAGCTGCGATTGGTTATAAGCAGAGCGCTTGAATGTAACCGGCTTAATTGTGAAAATAGGAAACTTAAAGAAGAGCTGGGTAAGAATTTTAAATTCAAAGAAATGATCGGCTCATCAGGCAAGATGATGGAGGTTTTTGAAATAATTAAAAAAGTAACTAGTACAGATATTACTGTTCTCGTGCAGGGAGAAAGCGGAACAGGCAAGGAGTTGGCGGCAAGAGCCATACATTATAATTCTAGCCGTTGTAAAGGACCTTTTATTAAAGTTAATTGCGCGGCAATTCCTGAGGGTATTCTGGAAAGTGAGCTTTTCGGCCATGAAAAAGGTGCTTTTACTGATGCGATTTCAAGAAAAACCGGAAGATTTGAAGCTGCAGACAAAGGGACAATCTTTCTTGATGAAATTGGAGATATGAGCCTGTCTATGCAGGCAAAGATACTGCGTATTTTGCAGGAAAAAGAGTTTGAGCGGGTGGGTTCTACGCAGGCAATTAAAGTTGATGTTAGGGTCATAGCCGCTACTAATAAAGATTTATTTCGTTGTGTTAAAGAAGACCAATTTCGCAAGGATCTTTTTTACCGCATTAATGTTGTTTCGATCAAGCTGCCGCCTTTGAGAGAAAAACGAGAGGATATTCCTCTTTTGTTTGAACATTTTATGCATAAATTTAATAAAGAATTTAGCAAGTCCATAGAGCATATCTCACTTGAAGCTATGGAATTATTGATGAAATATTCTTGGCCTGGTAATGTTCGGGAGCTTGAGAATATTTTACAGAGGGCTATTATTCTAAGTGAGGGAAAAAATATTACCAATAAGGATCTTCCTTTTTATATACAATTTTTAGAAAGTGAAATAAAGATGGAGATAGGAACTGCAGATTTCTCTAAGTCTTTAATCGATACTGTAAAAGATATAACCGATGAAGTAGAAAAGCAGATTATCCTAAAGGCCTTAAAAAAAACAAACTGGAATCGTTCGGAAACAGCTGGCCTTCTGAAAATTAGCAGGAAGAGTTTATTTAATAAAATGAAACGCTGTAATCTGATTCAGGCAGAGGAACAATAATATGCCTACTTTTATATACAAGGCAAGAGATGCCTCAGGAAAACTGATTAGTGGAAAGCTTGAAGCTATAAACAGTTCGACTGTTGCTGATAAACTGAGGGAAATGAGTTATTTTGTTGTCAGCATTGAGGAAGAGCGGGTTAATGCCAAGACCCTAGATGGGGATATCTTGGATGTGTTTAAAAGGGTAGGGTCCAAAGATCTGGTTATATTTAATAACCAGCTGGCTACAATGATTGGTTCGGGGTTAACTCTTGTTACCAGTTTAAATATACTTTGCCAGCAGGTTGAAAATAAGAAATTACAGGAGGTTTTAGCAAAGGTGCGTGATGATGTGGAAGCTGGAACTTCTTTTTCCTCAGCGCTTGAAAAACATCCTAAAGTTTTCTCCGTTTTGTTTGTAAACATGATAAATGCCGGGGAAATGGGAGGTGCTTTAGAAGAGATTTTACGTCGTCTTGCTGTTTTTGCTGAGCAGTCTGAAGAAATAAGGTCTAATGTAAAAACTGCTTTAACATATCCTGTGTTGATCGTTATTGTTACCCTTAGCGTTGTGCTTTTCCTGATCATGGGTGTTTTTCCTTCATTCGAAAAATTATTTAGTTCTATGGACGCGGAACTTCCTCTGCCTACACAGATACTTTTAAACCTAAGTCACTGGTTAAAAGCAAAATGGCCTTTTATGCTGGGAGGGATCGTTGCTGTTGTGCTGATGTTCTTTCGTTATCGAAAGACCAAGGTGGGCAGATATAATATTGAACTGCTGTTGTTAAAAATTCCCATATTTGGTACTATAATCAAAAAGGCGGGGATTTCACGTTTTGCGCGAACATTGGGAACATTGATTAACAGTGGTGTGCCCATATTACAGTCACTGCGGATCGTGGAGACAACTGTGGGAAATGCAGCGATTGCCAAAATCGTTTCTATTGTAGCGGAAAACGTTAACCGGGGGGAAAGCATGGCCAGTCCGCTGAGGGACAATAAGATCTTTCCTTTAATGGTCGGGCACATGGTTTCAGTGGGAGAGGAATCCGGTACTTTGGATACGATATTGAATAAGATCGCTGATTTTTATGATAAAGAAGTTGAGAGTACGGTTAAAAGGCTTAGCTCTATAGTAGAGCCGATAATGCTGATTTTTATAGGCGTTATTGTCGGGTTCATTGCTCTTTCTCTATTTTTACCCATGTTTAATTTGGTTAATGTTATCAAATAGTCAATATTTTTGTATGGGTAAAATATTACACATTATTATTTTTTTGGGAAAGCTGGTACACAATGATAGCGCATAGGAAAACTCTCTCCGTTGGGAGTTTAGGTTTAATATCAATGGCATGGTAATTGCTTATTGTAACTTGAGCGAACATATTCCTTGACAAAAAGAGCTAATTATTATATAAAAAAGGAGGGAAGCAGTGAAAATAAAAGGCCTTAGGGTAATTAGCTTACCTGAAAATACTGCCTTTATGAGCATTGTGCTCTCATTGCTGCCTATTTTTCAAACCCGGTTGGATATAGTTGCTGAGTGGAGATTTATGCTGCAGGGTGTAACTTTTTTTAGGTACAGGGATTTGGATTGCAGCGGGTCTAAAAAGGCTCAGAGAACATGGAAAGTTAAGACTGGTTAGGTATATAGAAATATCTGGCTGTGCTGGATGGGTGAATTGGACAGGAGGTTACAATTCATGTGGTGCAAATGATGATAATGTAAACATTGTTTATAACTAATATGGGGGGTGAAGTAAGATGAGTAGAAAAGGTTTTACATTAATTGAGCTTTTAATAGTTATAGCTATACTCGGTATTCTTGTGGCATTGATCTTACCGCGTTTTGCTGATGTCAGAGAAGATGCGAATACCAAAGTTTGTATAGCTAATTTGCGAGGTCTTGTTTCCGCAATGAACACTTATGAAGTAAAAGAAAACGTAGGGACATCATTTACCTGGGCTGGGGTAACTACCACGGACTTGAAGGATGACGGATATTTGGCAGATGAGCCGTCATGTCCTATTGCCGGATCAACAGCATATACTTTAACCGGTGTTGCCGGAAGTGCTGGTGCGGCCTGCAGTGAAGGTGATCCGCATAT
>JAGLQQ010000188.1 GCA_023136735.1 Candidatus Omnitrophota bacterium
CATATTTGGCCGTGATAAATGGAAGTTATAGTTATTCAAACATAAGTGGACGACAGTTTCTGTCGTCCACTTGTTTTATATAATAATGTGTGTTTAAATGGTGTATAGAAAAGCAAAGAAGGATATTAGTAATGCATCGATTTTATGTTCATGCCGATGATATAATAGACAATGAGTTAATTATAGGCGCTGATGAGGCAAAACATGCCTATTCTGTCTTAAGGCTGCGTAAAAATGCTAGTGTTGCTGCCTTTGATGGGGCAGGTAAGGAATATCTTGGGACATTAATATCATTGTCTTCTTCAAAGGGGATAATGCAGATAAGCGAGATGAAATCTGTTTTAAAAGATAGCATAGAAATAACCTTGGCTGCAGCTATTCCGAAACTTTCAAAGTTTGATTCCATAGTGGATAAGGCAACTCAGATTGGAGTCAGTAACATAATTCCAATGAAAAGCGAAAGAACAATAGTTCAGATAGCATCCAATAAGATTGAAGATAAAAGTCTCAGATGGCAGAAGATTGCAATCAAAGCGGCAAAGCAGTGTGGATGTTCTTATGTCCCTGAGATAGCGCCGGTGACTGATTTTTCTTGTCTTGTTAAAAAAATTTCAGATTATGATCTTGCATTGATCCCCTCTTTGCATAAAGGAACAGTGTCCTTGAAAAAAGTTGCTAAAGATAGTAATCCTAAGAGAGCGATAATTTTTATCGGGCCGGAAGGGGATTTCACCCAAGAGGAGGTGAGAAATGCTAGGAGTCATGGGGCAATAGGAATAACGCTAGGAAAAAATGTGCTGAGATGCGAGACTGCAGTGACAATGGTTTTATCAGTTTTAAATTATGAGTGGAAATTATGAATAAAAATGAAGATAAGTTTCTTCTGAATAAGGTTATTCAGGGACTCATAGTTAAAGGAAAAGATTTTTTAGTAAAGAATCGAAGGAAGGTCTTTCTCTTTGCGATCATTATCTTTCTTTATTTCTTTGTCGTTGTTATTTTTCAGGTGAGTTCTGAAATGCCTCAAGTTAAGGAGGAGAAGAAACAGATAAGCGAATTATATTTATTGGAATATATAAATGGTTGGCGGGATTATCAGCAGAATTTTGAAATTGAAGATATGAAATTTGGAGAGAAGTTTATCTCTTTCACATTAAACACACGATTTAAAGCAAAATCTATTATTATTGTAAAAAAACTGGCTATTGAGATGGCGCTTGGATTGAAAGAAGAGTATCCTGAACTTGAAACAATTTCGATTTTGGTTGTTAAAGATTCCGGCATAGAATCCAAGATTGTTTATGGCCGGGCTGTTTTATCCGGCCTTGAGGGTAATGTAAGCTGGAAATATCAATAATAGATAGTTTATAGCGTATAGCGATTAGCGGATAGGATAAGTGTGCTATCCTGAAATAGGTTGATAGAAAAGGGAGTAAATTGTTCGGTTATGAAAACTGTTTTTATTCATTCTCGTTCCGCATCCTGCGTGACTGTGAGGAAAATGGTGATTTTACGCGTCCATGCTAAAATCAACATTTAAATCCGCAAAAATAGTTTTCATATCCTAAGAGTATGAGCATCTTTTGGTGATAGCGTCCAAGAGCGATTAGTCCTTAAGTTTTAATGAAAAAAGTGTCCCTGCCCAAAAATGCGGGACAGACAACTATTTCAGGACAAGACAATCAAATCAAAAACAGAATAACGATCACTGCCTCCACAAAGCTTGCAGGACAGGCACTTTGCTCTTTGGGACGAAAGAGTGTAAAAAAAATAGCGATTAGTTAGTAACTTTATGTTGGGATGAAATGAGTAATAAAATTAAAAGAACCTGCGCTTTTTTCACCTTTGGTTGTAAGGTAAATCAATATGAAACGCAGTTAATACGCGAAGAATTTCAAGCTAATGGTTTTGTGGAAACTGAAGCTGCTCCCGCTTTTTTGATAGTTAACGGATGTACGGTAACAGCGCGTGCTGATAAAAAATGCAGCAGTCTGATTAAAAAACTTTCCAGGAAAAATCCAAAAGCAAAAATAATTCTTACGGGATGTTATGCCCAGAATGCTCAAGAATCAAAAATAAAACTTGAAGGTGTCAGATGTGTTGTCCCTCAAGATAGGAAGGGCTTAGTATTTCAGGTGATTGATAGTCAATTCGGTGAAATGCTTGAAGATATTGATACGTCTGTCAATTCGCATCATAATGTTAATGATATTGAAAAGGGCATTAGTGATTTTAATCGTCATAGCAGGGCATTTGTAAAAATCCAGGATGGTTGCGATAATTTCTGCAGTTACTGCATTGTTCCATATATGAGGGGATTACCGAGAAGTCGTCCACTTGAAGAAATCTTGAGAGAGGTAGAGCTTTTAAGTGAAAATGGATTCAAAGAAATTGTTCTTTGTGGTATCAACCTTGGCACATGGGGCAGAGAGTTTACCCCTTGGCTGGGGGTTAAAGATTTGATCAAAGAATTGAATTCGCTCAAAGATTTGCAGAGGCTTCGGCTAAGTTCTATTGAGCTTAAATATGTAGATGATTCCTTGATTAATGCGTTCGGGAAATATCCAAAACTTTGTCGACATCTGCATATACCTTTGCAAAGCGGCGATAGTTTGATCTTAAAAAAAATGCATCGCAATTACAGTGCGGATGAGTATTTAACTAAATTAACGAAGACAAGGCGCAAAGTTCAGGGTATATCGATTACAACTGATATTATGGTCGGGTTTCCCGGAGAGAGCGATGTTCACTTTAAGAATACTCTAGATTTTGTAAAAAGAGCTGGATTTACAAGAGTGCATGTTTTCCCTTTTAGCTCTCGCAGCGGTACCCCTGCAGCAAGCATGTTTCATCAGGTAGATGCCCGGACTAAGAAGCAGCGCAGGGTTGCCTTAGAAGAGGCTGCAGCATTAACCAGCTTTTCCTTACGCAAAGGGTTCTTGAATAAAGAGCTGAGCGTTCTTTTTGAACAAAGGGAAAATGACTGTTGGTGCGGGTATTCAGACACTTATGTATATGTTAAGGTCAAAACTGTAAAAGACTTGGGCAATACAATACGAAAAGTAAAGGTAGTCAGTGTTAGC
>JAGLQQ010000189.1 GCA_023136735.1 Candidatus Omnitrophota bacterium
TTTATATTAGTATATCAGTGTAATCTGATTTTTAATTGGTGTAATCAGTTTTTTTCGTTTAACTTAAACAAGAAAGAATCCTAAAAATTCGGAAAAATCAGATTTAAGTGATTGACTAAAAGACAGTTAAATGTTATATTTATTTTATTATTCATAATAAAGGGGGAATCTAAATGGCAATTACAATGGATTTGTTGCTGCAGATTATGATGAAAAGAGGGGCTTCTGATTTACTAGTTCACAGTCATACCCCACCGCAGATAAGACTGCATTCAAAGATGACTGCGCTTGATTTTCCTGTTTTAAGTCCCCAAGACAGCAAATCCATTATTTACTCACAGCTAACTGACGAAGAAATTAAGAATTTTGAAGAGCGTAAGGAGCTGGATAAGGGGTATGGCTTTGTTGATGATGATTTGTCGGCAAGATTCCGTATGAATGTTTTTTATCATCGCGGAGCTGTTTGCGCGGCTATTCGTTCTGTTCCGACTAAAATCCCGAGTTTTGAAGAGCTTGGTTTGCCTGATGAGCAGATGAGTGCTATTTGCAGACACAGAAGTGGATTGGTGCTTATTACTGGGGCTACCGGAGCAGGAAAGACTACAACCCTTGCGGCACTGATAAATAGGCTAAATAATGAGTGTCACTGTCATATTGTCACGGTTGAAGATCCCATTGAAGTTGTACACAAAAATATCAACTGCGTGATTTCTCAGCGTCAAGTGGGTGAGGATACACATACATTTGGTGATGCGCTTAAGTATGTTCTTCGTCAGGATCCGGATGTTATTTTGATTGGAGAGATGCGTGATTTGGAAACAATACAAGCTGCTCTGAATATTGCTGAAACAGGACATCTGGTTTTTGCTTCATTACATACATCGGATTGTGTTCAGACTATAAACAGAATTATTGATGTTTTCCCCTCTTCGCAGCAGCCGCAGGTCAGGACGCAGCTTTCTTATGTTCTTTTGGCAACGCTTTCCCAACAGTTAATGCCCAATACTGCCGGTGACGGAAGATGTTTGGCTTATGAAATCATGCTGGAAAATTTCGCTATCAAAGCTATGATTCGAGAAGAGAAGGTACATCAGATTTTTTCAAGTATTCAGACTGGTGGTAAAGACGGTATGAGAACAATGAACCAGTCCCTTTACGAGCTTTACAAGCAGGGTAAAATAACTTATCAGGAAGCATCGGCTCACGTGACTGATAATGATGATTTTAAACGTTTTTTTAAAGGTGGACAATAAACCCCATTAGATAACTTTTTTCTCTAACAGGGTAAAAAGATTTCGAGGAAAGATTATGGAAGAAAAAATTAAGGTTTTACTTGTTGATGATGAAGTTGACTTTATAAATATGATGCAGTATTGGCTGAAAAGTAAAAACTTTGAAGTAGATGTTGTTTACAGCGGTGAGAATGTTGTGAATCATGTTAAAGAAAAAGAATATAGTATTATATTTCTAGACCTTAAACTTCCTGGTATGGAGGGGATTGAAATACTTCAGCATATACGGGAGTTCGATAAGAACCTTCCGGTAATAATTTTTAGTGCTTACGGAACTGCCGAAAGTCTTAAAGAAGCCACAATGTTGGGAATATCTGGTTTCTTTGCGAAAGAAAAAGGTTTTGATGAAGCTGCCAGATTAATTCATACGGCATTGAGAATACATAAAGGATTATCTCAACATGAATCTGAAGGAGGTAAATAATAGAATGGTACAGGATATTTCAAAAATGTTGCGAATGCTTATTGAAAGGAAGGGATCGGATTTGCATATAGGAGTTAATACAAATGCTCATATTCGTGTTGATGAGAAAATCGTTGCACTTGATCAGCATATATTAACGTCTGGTGACGTAGAGAAGCTGGTTTACGAATTGCTGAATCCTGAAGAAATAAAGCGTTTGAAGGAAATCAGAGAGCTGGACAGATCTTTTGAGTTAGAAGGTTTAAGCCGGTTTCGTTTGAATGTTTTTTACCAAAGAGGCTGTATTGGTTGTGCTATCAGGGCGATTCCTTTTAAAATCCAAAACTTTACTGACTGTGGTCTTCCTGTAAAAACAGTAACTGAACTTTGTCGAAAACCAAAAGGCTTGGTTTTAGTTACAGGTGCTACCGGAAGCGGTAAATCAACTACATTAGCTTCGATTGTCGATATGATTAATGATGAGCGCGCTTGTCATATTATTACAGTAGAGGATCCAATAGAATTTGTGCATAATAATAAGCAATCTATTATTGATCAAAGAGAAGTTGGACAGGATACACGAAGTTTTGCCGCGGCTTTAAAGCATGTACTTCGACAGGATCCGGATGTTATCCTAGTGGGGGAAATGAGAGATTTGGAAACAATAGAAGCAGCACTTACGATTGCTGAAACAGGACATCTGGTTTTTGCTACATTGCATACATCTGATGCGGTTCAGACGATAAACCGTATTATTGATGTTTTCCCGTCTCATCAACAGCAGCAAGTACGTACGCAGCTTTCTTTCGTGCTATTAGGAATCCTTTCTCAGCAGTTGATACCTAGAGTCGGCGGCAGTGGACGTGTATTGGCATCTGAGGTTATGATTGCAACTCCTGCTGTTAAGAGTATGATCAGAGAGCTGAAAGTGCATCAGATTTACTCTGCTCTTCAGACAGGTATAAAAGATGGCATGAGAACAATGAACCAATCTATTTATGATCTTTATACAGAAAAACATATTTCATATGAAGATGCTATATCGCGGAGCATGGATCCTGAGGACTTAGCAAGGTTATTTAAAAGATAAGATGATATTATGAAAAAGAAAAAAGGTAAACAATTAGGACAGCTTTTAATTGAAAAAGAAGTGATCACGCATGAGCAGCTGGATCAGGCTTTGGAAGTTCAGCTTAAAGAAGGCGGTTTGCTGGGACAGATTCTTATTAAGCTTGATATTGTGAGTGCTGAACAGATAGAAAACAGCATGTATGAGCAGACCAGCAGTGCTCAGAAATTAGAGCATGCTCTAAAAGAACTGGGGGTTCTTTCTGCTGAGCAATTGACTCAAGCTTTGGAGCTCCAGAAAAAAGATAGTATAACGTTTGCTCAGGCTATTGTGACTCTAGGAGTACTTGGGGAAGAAGACCTGGTGAGCACAATGGTTACCCAGTTTGGTTATCCTTATCTGCAGTTGGTAAATTATGAAATTGAACCAGAAATAGTCAAAATTATCCCCAAAAGTATTGCCGAGAAATACTCTCTTGTAGCTATTGATAAAATCGGCAATATCCTTACAATAGCTATGGCAGATCCTCTTAATGCTTCTGCTCTTGACGAAATTCGAAAAGAGACAGGCCTGAATGTAGAAGCATTTATCTCTACCTTCTCCGATATTAATAATGCTGTAGCACAGTTTTATATTTAATTATTACTGCAGAATTCTATGGCCGTGAGCCCATAGATGATTGCCTTTGATTATCCGCTTAATTGAGGATTTAATAGATGGCTCAGAGTTTAAAACAAAAAATGCTCGATGTTTTGACCAGGTCTAATTTTTTGACCAAAGAACAGCTGGATGAAGCAATCGAAATTCAAAAAACCTCAGGCAGACGGTTGAGTGAGGTATTGACAATGATGGGGGTTATTTCACAAAAAGATTTAGTTATTGTTTTAAGCCAAAGCATGAGTATTCCCCCTATTAATTTGTCTAAAATAAGAATCTCTCATGATGTAGTTCAGCTAATTCCCCGGGCTTCTGCAGAAAAATACCAGGCTATTGCTGTCTCAAAAATCGGAAAGGTTCTAACTGTGGCTATGGTAGATCCGCTGAATATTTTAGCAATAGATGAGCTTAAGGTTTTAACTAATTATGAATTGAAAGTAGTAATAGCTGATGAAACTAAACTAAAAGAAGCAATAAAGACGTATTACGAATCATCCTCCCATGAACAAATGCAAGGAATCATCGAAGATGTTAAAGGCATGGATATTCAAATTATTGAGGAAAAGGATGAAAAAATCTCAGTAAATACGCAGCAGATCATGAAGGATATTGAAGATGCTCCGATTGTTAAAATTACCAATATGCTTTTAAGCGATGCGATAAAGAAACAAGCCAGTGATCTTTTGATTGAGCCCCAGGAAAAAACACTGCGTATTAGATATCGTTTAGATGGAATTTTGAAAGAGTTTCCCGCACCTCCAAAATCAATGCAGGAGTCGATCGTATCTCGTATTAAAGTTATGTCAATTCTAAATATTGCTGAACATCGTCTGCCGCAAGATGGAAGGTTTAAGATAAAAGTTTTGGGCAGAGAGGTTGATTTCCGGGTTTCGATTATGCCGACAAGTCATGGTGAAAAGGTGGCATTGCGTGTTTTAGATAAAACTGCGGTTGTTTTGGATATTGATACCATGGGCTTTGAATCTGAGCCGCTTAAAATTATAAAGGAAACAGCAATGGAGCCGCATGGGATGATTCTTGTCTGCGGACCAACTGGTTCGGGAAAATCTACCACACTCTATTCAATATTGCGTTATGTAGATGATCCGGAAAAGAATATATGTACAGCGGAAGATCCTGTTGAGTATCAAATGAAGGGAATCAATCAGGTAAATGTTCATCCTGAGGTAGGCTTGACTTTTAAAGGTGCTCTGCGCTCATTTTTACGTCAAGATCCGGACATCATCATGGTCGGTGAAATTCGTGATGTTGAGACAATGGATATATCTATCAAAGCTGCACTTACAGGTCATTTAGTTTTAAGCACTCTGCATACAACTGAGGCAGCAGGGGCTGTGACCAGAATGGTTAATATGGGAATTGAACCATTTTTAATTACTTCTTCTTGTTTGATGGTTTGTGCTCAGCGGTTAATTAGGAAGATTTGTACGCATTGTAAAGAAGCATATCCCATAACTGATGAAATAAGAGAAAAATTCAAAATTGCTGATAAATTTACAAAACTCTATCATGGAAAAGGATGCGATAAATGCACCAAAACTGGGTATAGAGGAAGAATTGGCCTTTGTGAGGTTTTGCTATTGACGCCTGAGATAAAAGATTTGATTATGCAGAAAGCTCAGGAAGGAGTTATTAAAGCTAAAGGGCGTGAACAAGGCATGAAAACTTTGAGAGAGAATGGGGTAACAAAGGCAATAAAAGGTATTACGAGTTTAGAAGAGATTACCAGATTAACGATTGAAGATGACTGATAACAAGTAACAAGTTACAATCGGAAAACGGTTGCGGTTGCGATGCCCCCTCCATAAAGATTGGCGGACAGGCGTATCGGTTTAAAAGGTAACGGTAACGGTTAAAAGTGAATAGCTGTAAAAAGAAGAAGCAAGTAGCGAGTAGCCTCAATAGTTATGAATTATGAGTTACGAGAAAGTATAAAAAGCATAAAGAACAGAATTTTGAAGGACAAGACAATATAGGATTTGCTGATGCGCAGAACAAAAAAACGATTAAATGAACTATTGCTGGATTACGGCCTAATTAAAGAACAGGATGTTCTTAAGGCATTAGATATTCAGCGTCAAACCGGGGCTCAACTTGCTACGATTCTTATTGAAGAAGGATATGTAAAAGAAGAAGATATCCTAGGTTGTTTTTGCCGTTATCTAAGCCTGCCGGCTCTTTCACTTTCTAAATTCAAAGCTAATGAAGCAATTATTAAAATTATTCCTGAGCATGTAGCGCGTCATTATCGATTGGTTTGTGTCTCTCAGATTGCCAATAGGCTTACTGTCGCTATGAGCGATCCGCTTAATGTATTAGCTGTTGATGATATTAAGGCTTTGACAGGGTATGATGTTATTCCTGTTGTTTCCCGACTTTCTGAGATTACTGAGGCTGTTGATAGATTTTACCATCATAAAGTAGAAGCTAAACCAGAATCATTATTTGATGATCTAGTTAAAGAAATCAGTGATGAGGATATTGAGGTAGTAAAGAATGTCGAGCAGGTTGATATTGGTGAGGTAATTAGGTCAAGCAGTGAGGCGCCGATAGTCAAAATGATCGATGCTTTAATTGCGGAAGCTTTAATAAAGAGAGCTTCGGATATTCATATTGAGCCTTATGAAGAAAATATTAGGGTTCGCTATCGTATTGACGGTGCTTTACATGATGCAGCAATTTTGCCGAAGAAGATCCAGAATGCTATTTCCGCTCGTTTAAAGATAATGTCTAATTTGGATATTACACAGCGGCTTATTCCGCAGGACGGACGTTTCAAAGTTAGATTAGGAGAGAGAGAAGTTGATTTTCGTGTTTCTGTACTGCCTATCTATCACGGAGAAAAAGTAGTTATGAGAGCTTTGGATAAGGCAAACCTAAGTATCGGACTTGAGGCTTTAGGATTTTTACCTCAGGCAATGGATGGTTTTCAATACGCAGTATCCAGGCCTTATGGAATGATATTGGTTACAGGCCCGACAGGATCCGGAAAATCCACGACTTTATATTCGGTATTGAACAAACTTAATCAGCCGGAAAAGAACCTGATCACTATTGAGGATCCTGTTGAATATCAGGTTGAAGGTATAACTCAGGTGCAGGTTAAACCTGATATCGGATTGACTTTTTCTCAGGGGTTGAGATCAATTTTAAGGCAGAACCCTGATGTGCTTATGGTTGGTGAAATTCGTGATTTTGAGACAGCGGATATTGCAATAAAAGCAGCACTAACCGGTGCATTGCTTTTAAGTACTCTGCATACAAATGATGCTGCAGGGGCTGTAACGCGTTTAATGGATATGGGTATTGAGCCGTTTTTGATCGCCAGCAGTGTTATTGCTGTGGGAGCGCAGAGGCTTGCCAGAAATATTTGTTCTGGATGTAAAGAACCTTATGATATTCCCCAATCTGTACTAGATAGAATGGACATAGAGCTAAAGCTTGATGCTTCTACGATTAAAGTATATAAAGGAAAAGGATGTGAAAAGTGCGGCGGCAGCGGATACCGGGGGCGTTTTGCAATTCTTGAAGTGTTGATTATAAATGATGATGTAAGAGATATGATAATGAAAAGATGTTCCAGTGATGAGATAAAAAGATATGCGAGGAAAGAGCTGGGAATGCTTACTTTGCGCGACACTGGAATTCAGAATTTTCTAAAAGGAAGGACTACTTTGGAAGAGGTTTTGAGGGTAACATCAAAAGAGTAGATGGCGTTGTTGCAAAACGCATATTTGCGGTGCCTGTCCTGAACCGAATTTATTCTGGTTTAGGGGTAAATACTGACTGAGGGGTACATCTGCACATACTGCGGCATTGCCTCCTAGATAGATTTTAATTTATATATATATTTTTTTAATGTATAATAAACATAAGGTGTTGATTCTATTTAAAAATACAAAATAATCGCAAGGAGGTAATGATGCCAATTTTTAAATATACGGCAAAGGATGATGATGGTAATACTGTAAATGATTTCATAGAAGCTAAGGATGAAACGGTAGCCCTTGATATGCTTCGGGTAAAAAACCTGATCATAATTTCAATCACTCAGCAAAAGCAGGAAAAAATTAAAACAAGAATTAGCAGAAAAAAAGTAAAGGGTGAAGAACTGGTAATTTTCTCCCGGCAGTTAGCGACGATGGTAAATGCCGGTATTCCGCTTGTACAGAGTCTGGATATTTTAAGCGAACAGATGGAGAGTCTTACTTTCCGTCAAGTAGTAACCACGATAAGAAGTGATGTAGAAGCTGGATCAAGTTTGTCGGCTGCTTTAGAAAAGCATTCACAGATATTCACATTGCTTTATACAAATATGGTTAGGGCTGGAGAGACAAGCGGTATGCTTGATGAAATCCTTGACCGTCTTGCCGGTTATCTGGAAAAAAGCGGCAGTTTACAGCGTAAGGTAAAATCCGCTATGGTTTACCCGGCTGTTGTTTCTTTGATGGCCTTGAGTATTACATTGGTGCTGCTTTTGAAGGTTATTCCCACATTTAAAGAAATATTTTCTACTTTAGGCGGAACATTGCCTTTGCCTACTCAGATACTCATAGGATTATCTGATACTTTAAGGAAGTATTTTTTAATTGCAGTGATAGTTATGGGGCTGATTGCTGCTGGTTTTGGAAAGTTAGTTCAGACGAAGCAGGGGCGGGCAAAATTTGATCAGCTAAAACTTAATATACCTGTTTTTGGCCCTTTGCTTCGTAAGGTTGCAGTAGCGAGATTTTCCAGAACATTATCTACATTGATTAGAAGCGGAGTACCTATTTTGGGGGCTTTGGAGATTGTTGGTAAGACTTCGGGTAATGTTATTATTGAATACGCGGTTGAAAAGGCTCGCATAGGAATTCGTGAAGGTGAAAGCATTTCAGCTCCTCTTGCAAAGAGTAAAGCTTTTCCTCCCATGGTAACAAGAATGATCTCAGTAGGAGAGGAATCCGGTGAGTTGGAGAAGATGTTAACTAAAATTGCTGATTTTTATGAAGACCAGGTAGACGCTGCGGTAAGCGGATTAACCAGCTTGATAGAACCTCTGATCATTGCTTTTTTGGGTATTGTTGTAGGATCAATTGTTGTTGCAATGTTTCTTCCGATATTTAAGCTCACTGAACTTATTGGATAATTATTGTAACTAATTTAAAATAT
>JAGLQQ010000019.1 GCA_023136735.1 Candidatus Omnitrophota bacterium
GTTTTCTATCTAGGAGTTGGGGAACGGAGTTGGGGAACGAGTTGGGGAACACTAGAAAGTATTGACAATACGGTGTTCCTATGGTACAATTTATTATGTTTTGTATCGGAGATATTGACAAACTATTGAATTTAACACGTTGTATAAATCTAGAAAGGGGGTAGTACAAATGAATAAAAAGGTGACTTTAAGTTTAATTGCAGTAATGTTACTTGGTATGTTTTTAATGCCGGTTGTCTCAAGTGCCGCAGACGGAGAATTTCAGCCGTTTGGTATTTATTATGACCGAGGAAATCGCGGTAATCACTATGTTGGTTCTGGTTGGATGGGTGATTATGGTGATATCAAGTTTACTGAGAATGCAAAAGAAAATCCGTTCTCCGGAAAGACTTCAATTAAGATCACTTACTCAGGTGAAGGTAAACAGGGGGCTAACTGGGCAGGAATGTATTGGCAATGGCCGCCGAACAACTGGGGCGAGAAAAACGGCGGTTTTGATCTAACTGGTGCGACTAAGCTTACTTTCTGGGCACGCGGAGAAAAAGGCGGCGAGCAGATAATTGAGTTTAAAATGGGCGGATTGACAGGTACATATTCTGATACGGATTCATCAAGTGTCGGACCGGTTGATCTGACAACAGAATGGCAGCAGTTTACTATTGATTTAGCAGACCTTGATCTGTCCTATATCAGCGGTGGATTCGCATGGGTTACTAATACTATGGCTAATCCAGATGGTTGTATTTTCTATCTTGATGATATCCAGTACGAGTAAATCTTAAAAAAGTGTAATAAAGGGGGCAGGATTTAAAAATCCTGCCCCTTTGTTTGTTGTACGCCTGTAAAGCCTATGGTATAATTAAGCTGTTGCAAACGCATAGCTATTACGTTACTTGCGCTCTTGCTTGATCACAAAAGCCTTGTATCTAAGCATTTTGCAGCAGCCTACTATCAGGGTGCTTATGTCGAAGTTTTTTCAATATGCCTATTAATAGTAAAAATACGATGAAGATGAATAATAATTCCGCGATAGCTTTAATCCTAACCGTAGGTATACTCGCAATACTTGTCTTAGTTGCTGTTGGTTTATCAGCTTTTACCCGTCTTGAATTGCGTGCTACAGAGAACCTTGCCAATCAGTTAAAGGCAGAGCTTATTGCTGAGGCCGGCATAGCCCAGGCTATTAATGACCTGAAATATGATGCGGCATTTGGAGTTAAGGCTGATCCATATGATACTGTGTTTGATCCCTGGTATTATTCAGATGGAGTAGCTGTTGATCTTGCCGATGCCACTGCCCCTTCTTATGGCTCTGATATAGTCTGTGGGGACGGAACATACCGCCTGAAAGTCATTGACTGCGCGGCCTTAATAAATATTAATACACCTTTGCCTAATGCTGATGAGGAAAATGATTTAAAAAATATGCTTGAAGTTTTATTGAATAGTTTGGCATTGCCGGGCTTAAATTCTGCAATGATTTCTGTTATTGCTCAAGACATGATTGATTTGCGCGGTACCTTGCCTGGTGGAGTTTATTCTTCAAAAGATGAGATAAAGTTAGTTGCAAATATTGGTGAAGGCAGGTGTAATGAAATAAAGAAGTATATTACTCTTTATAATAATGCTGATGATGAAGCTGGGCATACTTTTAGAACCTTTGTGAATGTTAATACAGCCTCGGCAAATGTTTTATATGCTGTGCTGCGGGATTTAATGGATAATGCTGTTGAATGTAGTAATTTAACCGCTGCGATTGAAGCCCGTCAGAAAACTAATTCATTTGATGGTAAAACCCCGGATGCTAATGTCTTTGACTTTATTTGCCCAAGAAGTGAATTTGGCAAGTTCCTGTATTATGCGGCTGATCCAGCCGGGTTAAATATTATTTCTCAAGCAAATCGAGATAGTGTGCTCAGAAAAACAGATCCTAATTTAAATAATACGGACACAACTCATTTCTCCTTTGATTCAGGCGGATATTATGAGATTGAAGCGATTGGTTCTTATCGCGGAGCAAAAAAAAGAATAAAAAAAGTTGTTTTGATTTATAATAAAATATATGAAACAACCGCCAGTGAATTTTCTATAGCTGGAAACGGTGCAAGAGTAAATTTGAAAAACCGTTGTCCGATTAATTTTAGTGAGTTAAAGCAGCATATATATACTTTTGATTCTGACCCTACTACGGGCACTATAATAAGGCCAGATGCTGTTAAATTAGGGTTTTGGGATGATTTTGAAGAGGGTTACCCGGCAGACGGCACAGGCAAAGGAGACTGGATCGAAAATGAGCAGAGGATAGAGGTTAATTTAAGCGGAAACAGCCTGCTGAGAACTTGGCCTACAGGACCCTTTATCCTAGGAGATGATTACTTTCCTAAAATTGCTTTGGATCCTGGAAAATGGCTTTTTAATGGATTTTGCTTGAGAGCGCGGGTAATTGATGAGACTAGCCAGAACAAACATACAGGGCGCACAGATTTGCCATGGTCGGCTGTGCCTCAGTCATCTTATTGGGTAGGCTCAGCACCAGCTGTAGCAGCCTTGAATTGTACTGAAGTTAACGATGGGACGTATACCCAGGCATTTGTTCAAGCCAATATCAAGCTGGATAACCTAGGTGTGCCTAGCTATAATTCACATGAGCGGTTTATGAATGTGCCGCATATACAGTTTGGCATGGGGGCAATATATTGTTCTTATCCTCAGAATAAGGATCTTTTTACCGGCAATGTGGATATATACAAGAATTGGGTTAATTATGACGGGACTGGGTATATATATTTTGGGCCGCCACCAGACATGAAGGCTTTTAATATAATAAAAGTGCCGCATGTAATGGTCTATATGAATGATTGGCTCTGGGGAGGGCATCCGCCAGTTGCCGGAACAAAACATTTTCCGATCACCACCTATTACGCTGATAAAACAATTCGCTTGAAATCTAAAGGGCAGAGAGATCTTGACGCGACAATATATGCTACTGACGGCAGCGGGAACCCGGATATCCTTGATATTGATACCGGGATCGAGCCTCTAAAAGACTGGCAGAACAGAGTAATTAAAGTTGTGGGCATGGGTAATCTTTTTGATCTGGATAATATGCGTATTATTCCTGAACAGGGCATATATAGTTCAAATACTTTTACTGTCAATAATATTGAGTGGGGTACGATTTCAGCTGAAATATTTCTCTCTGAAAATGCTTTGGCTGCGGAGGAGAAAATTTATTTAACAACAAACTTTTCTGCAGGAGAAAATATGGCTGCTACTCCAGGGCCTGGGGATATACATCCTGGCAGTGCTTTTGAGGTTTCTGGCGGCCCTATAGGCGGCGGAACAAATCCGAGTATTGAGTATAGAGCCTATATTTATTCAGGCTATGGAAATGCGGCAAGTGATTATCAGGAAATGCCGGTACTTGAATCTGTAACCATGACTTATATGCCTTTAACAAAAATCGTATATCAAAGTAAAATTTAGAAGCTTAAAATTATGATTATAAATAAATTGGAGTATTTGAGATTGTTGTGTGTGTTAGACCCCAATCCCAACACCCTAAATTTGAAAGGAGGATTGAATTTTGCAGAATAAAAGAGACTCAAGTCGTTTCCAGGAGCCGATTGCTTTACGCCATAGAGCACAGGATGCTGAAACTGTGGAGGTGAGTGAGGTAAAAAATATTTCCGCCGGAGGGCTGCGTATCACTACTGCTAATCGTCTGGATATCGGTTCAAAACTGAATATGGAAGTTAATGTGCCCAAGTCTTTGCGTCCGTATTATGCCCAGGGCGAAGTGGTTTGGCTAAAAGAAGCCGAAGACAGCAGGGATAAGAAGTTTGATATGGGTGTAAAGTTTCTGCGCATTATATCAAAAAATGATCTTGAAGTTATTTAAATAGGATTGTTTTAAAGACCTGATTTAATATAAAAGGAGTAAAATCGATAGTTTCATTATTGCTGCAGAATTCTATGGGCGTG
>JAGLQQ010000190.1 GCA_023136735.1 Candidatus Omnitrophota bacterium
AACTTTCATAATAAAAAATTTAAGTAACGATTAGATAGAAAAAACTAAAGTGAATTTTATTATCTTGCTACTTGCTACTTACTACTTCGTTAAATATTTCCTGAGCTCTTTTCACATCAGCCTTTTTATGAATAATCGCATAGAGTGCTTTTGCTACAGCCACAGGTTGAGGGCTTTGCCATACATTCCTGCCCAGATTTATTCCTACTGAACCATTTTGCATACCGTCATAAACAAATTCAAATACTTCTTTTTCTGTCTCACACTTAGGACCGCCGGCCATAACAACAGGAACCGGGCAGCCTTTAACTACTTTATCAAAATCCTTATCACACCAATAAGTCTTTACCACGCGAGCGCCAAGTTCAGCAGCAATTCTACAGCACAGGGCAAGGTAGCGGGCTTCACGCTTTTCCATTTCTTTACCCACAGCCGTAACTGCCATTACCGGAATCCCATAATTTTCACACTTATTGACTAGTTTAGAGAGGTTTTTAAGAGTCTGCTTTTCATAATCACTGCCGATAAAAACTGATATACCTACAGCAGATACATTAAGGCGGATAATTTCTTCAATTGAAGTAGTAAGTATCTCATTTGCGAGATCTTTACCAGCCATGCTTGTGCCGCCGGAGACCCGCAATATTATCGGCTTGCTATCTATGGGGTCAACACAGGAACGCAATACCCCGCGAGTAACAAAAAGCGCATCGCAATAATTTAAGAGCGGTTTTATAGTCTCTCCTGGTTTTTCAAGACAGTGTGTTGGCCCCTGAAAATATCCATGATCAATAGGTAAAAAGAAACAATGTCCGTCCTTTTGAAAAAGGCTGCTTAATCTGTTTTGCATTCCCCAATCCATAACTACCCTCCTTTAATAAGCGCATAATTTACCGAACAATGTGAGTAAATTATTTGCGCAAATTAAACCCTGAACCGAGCTATGCTCTGGTCTGGGGTACACTACACCCTGTAAACATGAATTTTATGATTTCTAACAACTAAATATCTATAAAATAAATATACTCTATATTTATCTGATTTAGCTTGCAATTATAACAGCTTCTGCGCTCTTAATCAAGGGGGTGTTTAGAGAGACATTTCCGCTGTAAGATTTTTTCGCGATTTTTCCGCTAAAAACACAGAGGACCAACGCGATTCCTATAATCTTTAGATACCCCTCCCGAAGGAGACTTCTATCAACCCCGTATCAGTCTTTCACCGACTAGCAAGCGCCCATGCTGGGCGAATATAACAAAACCCAACCTAAAAAGACTGGGTTTTGGTTTTTATGGCGGAGCCGACGGGGTTCGAACCCGCGACCTTCGGATCGACAGTCCGACGTTCTAAACCAGCTGAACTACGGCTCCTTAATTTTATATCATAAAATTGACCTCAAAGTTACTCTTGTAACCGAAAGGAATATATATAAAATCTATTTAACTCACACAAGTAATAATTGTTAACTTTAATAATACAAGGATCTATAAATCTTTTAAAGGCCTTTCCAATACTTTTCAATTTTGTATTGTCGAGGTATTTTCCGTTGAGGGAAATATGGGCGCGGTAGGACTCGAACCTACGACCCCCTCCTTGTAAGGGAGGTGCTCTAACCAACTGTGCTACGCGCCCTTAAGCAGAAAATATAATTTACCTTAATTTACATTAATTTACCTTAATTTATTTATTTTGTCAATATATAAAATATGCAATTTTACACCTGCGATTTTACAACTATTAAACCGCTTGTTCAAACATTTATATAACGCGTATCATTCCACAGTAACGCTTTTAGCCAGATTTCTCGGCTGATCGACATCACAGCCTAAGCCAACAGCAATCTGATAAGCAAGTATCTGAAGAGGTAGCGCAACAAGCAGCGGTGAGAAAAAATCATCAATCTCAGGGATTTCAATAATATAATTTGAATATTCTTTCTTCCTAATCTCCTTATCGCCTTTTGTGGCAATGGAAAGAACAGTGCCATTACGCGCTTTTATTTCTCTGATATTAGAAAGCATTTTTTCATATACTTCGGACTTTGTAGCAATACAAACAACCAAAGGAAATTCATCTATGAGTGCTATGGGCCCGTGTTTCATCTCACCTGCGGCATAACCTTCAGCACTAATATATGTTATTTCTTTTAATTTTAAAGCACCTTCTAATGCACTAGGATAATTAACATTGCGGCCTAAGTACAGAAAGGGGAAATCACCAAAACGGCGGCCGTATGCAGAATGGGAAAGACTGGCCCATTTTTCCGCTAATTCAAGTGCCTTTTTAGGATCTTTAAACTGCACTATATCGTCTTCTAAAAATTTAAATTGCTCTGCAAGACGGTAATGATAGCGGTCAACATATTCATGAGCTATTTTTTTTACTTTTTTCTGGTTTTTAATAATATCCCGCATACAATCAGGTATTTTTTCCATTTCTTTTAAATAGCGCGAAAGCTGTTTCGCTGTAATTGTTTCTTTGATTCCCGAAAGATATAATCCAAGCAGGTAAAAAGTCATCAGCTGCGCTGTATATGCTTTTGTTGAAGCAACTGAAATTTCTGGTCCTGCAAGAGTATAGATAACCCCGTCTGATTCTCTTGCGATCGAACTACCTACAACATTACATATCGATAGTATCTTAGCTCCCTTTTCTTTTGCCGCGCGCAAACTTGCCAGTGTATCAGCGGTCTCCCCGGATTGACTCACCAGTATAATCAATGTTTTGTTTTTAGTAATTATCTGCTGGCGATATCTAAACTCACTAGACGTATCAACATTAATAGGGATCTGGAGCATTTTTTCGAGGATATATTTACCGCATAACCCGGCATGATACGCTGTCCCACAGGCAACTATTTGAATATTGGTTATGTTTTTAAGAGCAGCACGGGAAAGATTTATATTTTCAAATGTAACAGTTTTTGATTTTATACGATGCCTTAAGATGCGCTCAATTACCTGAGGCTGCTCTTCTATCTCTTTAAGCATGAAATGCGAATAACCAGCTTTTTCAGCGCTATCAGCATTCCAGGTTATTCTAACCTTTTTCTTTTTTATCTCTTTACCCTTTAAATCAACTACTTTTACTTGAGTTTTACTAATCTTGGCAATTTCATTATTGTCCAAGTATATGATATCACGGGTGCGCGAAAGTATAGCAGGAACATCAGAAGCAATGAAGTTTTCCCCCTTACCTAAGCCAACAATAAGCGGACTATCCTTGCGAGCCGCAATAAGGATATCCGGCTCATGCATACAGATAACTCCTAAGGCGAAACTCCCCTTAAGGTATCCTATTGTACGGCAAACAGCACTCAGCAGATCTCCTTTGTAAAATTTTTCTACTAAATGCGCAACTACCTCGGTATCTGTTTGAGAGGAGAACCTATGTCCATCTTTCTTAAGAGCCAGCTTTAATTCATGATGATTCTCAATTATTCCGTTATGAACGACAAGAAAATTGCGGGTATTTCCGTAATGCGGATGGGCATTTGCTTCATTTGGCTCGCCATGCGTTGCCCAGCGTGTATGGCCGATACCAAGATGTCCTGCGACTTGGCGATTGATCAGACAATCAGTTAGCGCCTTGAACTTCCCCTTTTTTTTAAGCAGATAAAGCCTTTTTCTCTTATCAACTATAGCAATTCCTGCTGAATCATATCCTCTATATTCAAGAGAACGCAAGCCTTCGACCAGAATTGTTGCTGCGTTCTTATCTCCGATATATCCTACTATCCCGCACATAATAAACTCTCCGATTTTAGCTATAAGCCTCAAGCCCTAAGCAAAAACCCATTATATTTATTCTATATTTTATTATAAACTATGTTTCCGTTTACTATTGTCATCTTACAATTAAATTTTTTATCAAAAATAACAATATCGGCGTCATAACCTTTTGTAATTATTCCCTTTATGTTATCAACGCCGATTATTTTTGCTGGATTAAGACTAGCCATCTTAACCGCATTTGTAATAGAAACTCCACACAAGTATACCATATTTTTCACAGCCTGCAACAAATTCAGCTTACTTCCAGCAATAGTAAGATTTTCCATACAGTAAACACCCTCAACTATTTTTAAAGATTTTCTGTCCATAGCCGTTACAGAATCACTTACCAGAACAATTTTATCAGCACCCTTGCACTTAACTAACAGCCTTAGATTATCCGGATGCACATGAT
The DNA here is from genome assembly GCA_023136735.1 of Candidatus Omnitrophota bacterium. Taxonomy (GTDB): domain Bacteria; phylum Omnitrophota; class Gorgyraeia; order B26-G9; family B26-G9; genus JAGLQQ01. The sequence continues at coordinate 4,189 of JAGLQQ010000190.1, forward strand.
GAGAATCTGCAATAACTTCTGCTGTTATTCGCTCATCAAGCAAAACCTGAGCAATAACACCAGGTTTTCTTGATGATATCCCGCTCATTCGGTTAAACACATGTGTAGTGTAAAAGCACCCGTAATCTATTGCCTTTTTGGTCTGATCAATATTTGCGTCTGTATGGCCGATAGCCGCAACAATTTTATTTTTCCTAAGCATTTTTATTAAAGACATGCTATTTTTAAGCTCAGGCGCTATGGTCATTATTTTTATTTTTTCCGACGATTTTTTAATCCATGTCTTGATTGCCCGGGCATCAGGACCTATGATAAACTGCTTAGGCTGAGCACCCGCCATGTTTTTATTTATAAACGGACCTTCTAGATGAAAACCCAAGCACCTTGAACCTATCAATATAGAATCCAAAGAATCAGACAATAACTTTGAAAATTGATTTATACTTCTTGTATGCAAACTATGCAAAAACCCTGTGGTTCCTGTTTTTACCTGCATATTTGAAATTTTCCTGATATCACCATGAATATGCAGATCAATAAATCCCGGAGCAACATACCCTGCTTTGGCATTTATATAAATAGTATCCTTTAAAGCAGGATTTAAACCTCTGCCTGTTTTAAAAATCTTCTTATTTTTAATAAGAATCCAGGAATTGTCTGTGATTCTATCCCCGTTTATTAAACGAGCATTATGGATAAGTACTGCTTGAGGACAATAGCCAGAATTAATTTTTTGTTTTTTCACCTGAATAGCTTTTCCAGCCCTTTTTTGATTTGATTCTGGAGGTCAAATTCTCCTGATTGGTTGCCACCGTCTTTTTTTAAAATACTCTGGATACCTGTTTGCATTAAATCTTCCTTGGAAAAAATAGGTTTATATTTTAACTGGTAGGGAACGATCTTATCATAAACCTTAATTCTAACAGGAAGCCGCCCTTCCCTTGTTTCAAATGCTGCTTCAAAATCAACATATGTCTCAAGATCAATGTACCCCTTACCTAAGATTGTTGCATCAACAGCGCTCAAAACAAGATCCTGCGTTTGCAGTTTTCCGTCGTTTAGAGTAAAATTCGCCGATGCCTGCTCAATATTCATATCTACAAGGGCAGGCATTTGAAGAGTGTTTGCAACTTTTGAAAAATTAGGCGGCATTTTGATTTTTCCTTCAAGAACCTTAAAACTCCCTGTACCTTTAAGCAGGTTTAAATCAACTGCGCTGCCGGATATTTCCACATGGGCAGTTAACATTCCCTGCCCCATGTTCTGCCCAATAAGATCTTCTGCCAGCTGCTCAATATCTATGTCCTTGGCATCTATTGAACATTGCACCGGAATATCCTTTTCAATTATAGTCACCTTTGCCGCTCCGGTAATTTTACCTTTATAAAAATCACAGTCTAAAGGGGATATATCTAAAGCTCCGTTTTCAAGCTTAATATCCGCTTTTAAATTTGCGAACTTTATTTTATCTACCGATGCCTTACTGAACACTATTTTTGCATCAGCTATCAGGCTCTCTACTCCAGCAATTGGTCCTTTACACTTGGCATTTATTTGGCAATCTCCCGCAAGTTTAGGGATAGAAATCCCTGATATAATAATGGCGATATCCTTTAATTTTATGAGTCCCTCAAGCGCAAAATCAATCTTTGGATTTTCCAGCTCAGACACCTTGCCTTTTATGGAAAGCTTTGTATCAACATAATCAATGTTAAACTTTCTTATATTTATGTCCTTTTTATCATAATCACCTTTAGTAAGAATATTCAATGCCTGGCCGCCTATAGCTACAGAAATGTTTTCGCTTTCAAAACTGCTCTCTGAGGCGATAATTCTGCCGTTTATTTTTGTAATCTCACCTGTTTCCTTAATACCTTTAACATTTAAATCCTTTAGGTCAATAATCGCCGAAAATGCTATGTCTTTTGCTTTTATATTAGCATCCAGATCTATTTTACAGCCTCCCTGGACATGAATATCCTGCTGTTTATATAAAAGTCCTTTTATTACCAGTTTCAATTTTGCTGAAAAAGCATTCTTTTTTATAACCGGGATTGATTTTAAACCAAAATCAATAGTCTCTACCTCTAAAAAAGGAGTTTGGTCAGAGTTTACTATTTCAACTTTAGAGAACAGGACGCCTTTTATTGGAAAATACGTAGCCTTGCCTATACTTACCTTCTTCTGCAAGTTCTCTTCTAAAAGTTTTATGACCATTGGTTTTAATTGCTGGGGAATATAAACATAATTTAAATAAACAAATACTACAACTACTAAACTGATAACGACAGCTAACCCAATCAATATAATTTTTTTCATTATAATCTTCCCTTTTTTTTATATCCCTTTTTTAGAAAGCCCTAAAAATTCCCTCCAAAACTTCTTTTTCCTCTTCTTCTCAATAATCTCAAGTATCTGATCTTTCATTTTTTTCGTAGCTTCTTCTCCGGCTTTCATACAGTCATTTGCCTTTGAAAAAGTTGCCCAACTAATATCACCTACTTCAGGATAAATTATTACATCTGCTCCTTTTATTCTAATATCACTTAGATGCCAGGCACGTATCGCATCTCCCTGGAACATAATATCTAATCCATTGCCTAATTTCTTATTATAATCTACCTGTGCCTCAACCCCCACTGCTATAATAACATCTGCTCCCATGGCCCTTGCGGCCTCAACAGGAACGCTGCCGATGATCCCTCCATCTACAAGCAAACGCTTTCCGCTCTTAACCGGGGGGAAAACACCAGGCAATGATGCGGAAGCCAGCACAGCTTCTTTCACACTACCTTTGGAAATAATAACTTCTTCTCCGGTGCGTAAATCTACACTGGTGCAGCAAAAAGGAATCTTAACTTTTTTAAAATCAGTGTCAATATCAAGATGATCGAAAAGCCAGGCTATATCTTTACCGCTAAAAACCCATCTTTTTATGGCTCTGACATTAACCAATACCATCTGCTTAACAAAAGAAAATAAGGAGTTAATAATAAGCTTCTTCTCATCTGAAGGAGAATATCCGCTTATCAATTGCTCAATGGCTTTTACTTCCTTTCTGTCTAACATAGACATCATCCGTCTTTCAATATCATGAATATTCGGATTTAATGCATACTGTGCTCCGATCATTGCTCCCATGCTCGTGCCAGCGATCATATCAATATCCACACCAACATCTAGCAAGGCTTTGATTACTCCGATATGAGCAAGCCCGCGTACTCCTCCGCCGCCCAAAGCAAGTGCTACTTTTATTTTTTTCGCCATAATACTTATAACTCCTTCAATCACAGGATTGTAGTAAAAAAATTAATTAAGTTCATTGTATGATTAGCTTTAGTAATTGTCAA
>JAGLQQ010000191.1 GCA_023136735.1 Candidatus Omnitrophota bacterium
AGGATTAATTAGTAAGTAAGAGAATAGAAAAAGGCTCTCAGCAAACTGAGAGCCTTTTAGTTTTAGCATCACTGGTTAAAGTAGCTTAGAACCTATTTCAGTTTAGATTGTACTTAACCAACCACATTGTCCCTTATTTTCCTATTGTCTACTTCAGCGGTTGCATCGGTTCAACAGTAAGCAATATCTTAAAATTTGTTGTTGTAATAGTACTAGAATTGGTGGACTTATTAGATGTAGCAACAAGAGGATAAGAAATCCTCACTGGCGTCATTTTACTATCTTCAACTCGAACATGCACCTTTTCCTCAGCCGTGCCAACGCTTAAGAGAAAATCATACTCTCCAGGAACCAGAGAAAGTATAAAACCAGTTTCCTTGCCAAGTGCCCAATTCGAGGTCATTCCTTCGAATATATTTTCATTGTTTTCAATTCGATTAATCCGCACCTGAAAGCATATACTGTCTTTAGAGTACTGGTAAAACTTTACGCAGCCCTTTGGCATTCCCTTTGGTACTTTATCGACGCACAGCCTAAGAGACTTGAAATTAAAAATAAACCAGTCACCATTTTCAACCCCAGACAAACTTTACTAGTCTTAAAATTGTTCATCTATTCCCTCCATAATAATTTTAATTCCAAATTAAGGATTGCAAACTATCACTTTAGTTACATAACCCACTCTTAAAAACTTCATTATTCATAATACTGGAATTTCAACTCAATTTCAAGATAATTTGGGGATATAAACCGTCGTGTCGCAAAAAAGTCCCTTGGGTAATATAAAAGGTTAACAATAAATTTTTAAGTGCATGGATTCGGTTAATCCATAAACCGAACCTTTCAGGTTTCACAGCTTTCGCTGTGAAATCTTGATTTGCAATCCTGCAAATCAACGCACAGTTTTAGATAAATCAACAGCAAGGTTGAGGGAACCTGAAGGGTACGAGGACTGTTTGATCCGCCTAGGCGGAGAGTTCCGCAGTACCTCAAACTTGTTGAGGATTTGTCGGTCCCGCTATTTTTTGGCGGGAAAAACTATGCTAAGCGTAAAATTTATGGTTAACCTTGTTTCACTTGCTAATATAGACGCTACTATATTTGATGAATTGGATATTATTGAAACAAAGCAAAGAGAAAAATCCATGTTCAAGATTGAAAATGAGGATAAAATCGATCGTAGTTTTCTTCCCACAAAGGGGAAGAGTGGAACAGGCTTCAAACTATATGCTTGAGATTACAGAATATACCATCTTCGGCTTCAGTTGGTTAAGAAGCTCATGGAAAGCTAAGAAAAAATAGATTGATTGCCTGCCATGTGAACTTCCCCCAAATCAGTGGACACTTTGTTTTTCTGGTATTCCCTATGCATGTCTATATTGCCAACATAATCAAATCTGACTGAGAAACACTCTCGACTTCGACTTTTACTGCCGTGATGTTTTTATTACGGTTAAGATTAAGCCACGTGACCTGATACGGCGCCAATTCTATATGCAAATAACCGTTTTTGTTAACTGCATAGGCCGTATCGTCCTCAGTATAGGCAAATACATCCCGCATATATTCAGTTGAATAATCCGAAAGACCGCGCAGGTCCACTATTATGTTTACTTTTTCTTTAGTCACATTTACCAGCTCAACCATTGCTTCACTCCCATCGGACGCCTCGGCCAGAGATGTTAAGACTAAATCGTCTTTGCTGCTTTTGAGGTTTTGTATTGCCTCTCCGTCCCTGCCAAAGATATGCTGAAACTTTTTCCGGACCATAAGCATGTTCTTCACTGCATGAAACCGCTTGCCCAATTTACTCTTGAGATTATCCAGTCGATTGAATAAAGTAGCTTTATCGAAAATCTGCCGGTTGTAATCGCGTGGCTCACCGATATGCCCTTTATTGTTAGCAGAACCGAACAAGCCGTTAAGATACACCGCCGGCATACCGCGATTAAAAAGCCCTACGGAAAGATGGGCTAGATAGCGCTGCAACTTCAGCGTATCGGGCTCATCCACGTACCCCTTCTCCTTCTCTGTCTCCGGACCGTTGAGAATATGCCAGGCTGTGCCGCTGGCTTCGTAACGAATGGATTCTTGTCCGCTCACTTTCCCGTCTTTATCTTTTATCGGTACTTTCCCCGAACTGACTTCCGAGCCGCGACTTAAAAAAAGATTGGCCAACCAGTCTTGTTCAGTATCGGGTAAATGTCCCTTTTGCGGTTTAAAAGGCAAGCCGTCATGCGTCGAATTTATTGGCGTAAACTTACGGCCACCGATCTTTGAACGAGAAAGTGAGTCCCGGTAATTGCGCAGATATTTTGCCGTACCGAAACTAAATGCATGATGGGCTATCGGCGAATTACCAAAATCATATACCCAATCCGCTTCTTGCATGTTTGCTCGCGCGTTTTCGCCAACCTCACCCAGATACTTAAATGCTGCGTTCTGATCTTCATTAATCTCAGCAATCGATACCAGATTCGGGGAGACTATCTTCATCACATTGTTGTACAGCCGCAGTAGCGTATGACATTCCGGCTCATGCAGAGACTCAGAGCCCAGTTCTTTCCAAATATAGCCGATTGCGTCCTCCCGGACCAGAGACGCACCGTTTGCCGCATAATGGGCGAATATTTCCAATGTTTTTAACGATATTTCAAACTCACTAAAATTCAGGTCAACCTGTCGTGTCGCCGTCGTGCCGTCTTCCTCATTATCCGCACGGGAAAAAGTCGTCCACACCCAGCCGGTTTCGCCGACAATACTGGTAGGTCGATTCGTATCGGAGAAAATATCCTTCACTTTAGCGTGGTCATGGTAATCTGCAGAGCTCAGGGCCGTTTCAAGATCAGACAGGCTGTTGATGTTCTCACTCCAGTACACATATTCCTTATCCGATGTATATTCTTTCAGGATCCCAGCATTAACCAAAATCTGCACCTGCTCTTTGCTTTCAAATACCCGGCGATCCATGTTTCTTCGTGTTGTAATTTTTGTAACATTATTGTCATTGGTCAATACAGCAAAAAGTTGGCCTGTTTTTTCGTCGAATTTTCCTTCAAGATTTTTGCCGTATTCAAGCACGGCAAAGCGGGACAATACGTAGAACGGACGTGGACGTTTGAGCCCTTTAAGGCTCATTTGGAAATCCTTGGACTGCTCCTGCTCGTTGGAAAATATATGCGTAAAATTCTTAAATGACGCATAGGTTTCATAACGCTTGTCAATACTCCCTGTTTTCTCCTGTTTTCGAAGCAGTGCCCATTCAATTAAAGAGTTCTGAACCAGCTCGTTATTAACGGAGCAGTGATTTGCAACAAAATCAAACATCAACACCACCTCTTTTGCCAGGTTTTGCACATTTTCCCAGGTGCCGTTGTCCGGATCCGGATTATAATAATCCATTACCGAAAATCCCGCGTCAGTATCAGAGGGAAAATGCGGGAGAATATGCATTACGTCAAATACACTCTTTAAATCATACCTGTTGATAAACTCCTCTAATACCTTAAGGTGCTTATGATTTCCGTCCTGGATAGAGTGTGCATACGTGATCAGCGCAACCCCTCCGCTGGGAACTTCTTTCACCTTACCGTCAAGGTCAGAGCGTAAACGCTCGATCAAAGCAGCTATTTTCTTCAAACGCTCTTCAGCTCCCTCACGGCCGAATACATCAACAACATCGGCGACAACCTGATGCCACTGGAGGGTTTTCGCAATGTCTTCGGGCACGCCCATCTGTTTAGCGCTCGTAATAAGCGAAACAACCGGACCTTCCATCTCCATTTGAATCGCCGTATTCTGAATGGATAGCGAGGGAGAAAGTGTTTGGGCCTCTGTGGGGTCAGCAAAGGATACACCTGCTGGCATAACAGCTATCAGGCAGGCAAGGAATACTGCATTAAACCGAGTATTGATAGTCATGGGTAATGGCCTTTCTTTAATATAAACATATTACATGAATTTAATATAAATAAATTACATCAAAGTGAATAAAGTATACCCTATTATCATTAATCGCGCAAATAATTGTGCGAAAATAAATTCCAGAACAAAATAAATCCCGAATATGGCTGAATAACAACTTTAAAAACACAACAAGTTACATAAAATTTTACTTGGAAGGGATAGAAACTTCATTCATTCCCCCTATGGAAAAAGGCTCTCAGAAAACTGAGAGCCTTTTATTTTTGGCGTCCCCAAGGGGATTTGAACCCCTGTCGACAGATCGAAAATCTGTTGTCCTAGACCAGGCTAGACGATGGGGACATAATAGTTTAAAGTTACAAGTTCCTAAAGTCCAAAGTACTGTATTTAATACTTTTAACTTTTAACTTTTAACTTTTAACTTAATAGTGGTGAGCCGCCTTGGTCTCGAACCAAGCACAACCGCCTTAAAAGGGCGGTGCTCTACCAGATGAGCTAGCGGCCCACTAAAATTTTAAGAAGTTTCAAGTTAAACTTCCATTATGTCATTTTCTTTTTTCTTTGAAAGAGCTTCTAAATCCTTAATATATTTATCCGTAATCTTTTGGATATCATCCTGAGCTTTAAAATTTTCATCTTCTGTAATACTACTGCTTTTTTCAGCCAGTTTTATGTTTTCGTTTGCTTCACGGCGTACGCCCCGGATTGCAACACGCCCTTCTTCCGTAAGCCTGTGTACTACTTTTACCAACTCTCCACGTCTTTCCTTTGTTAAAGAAGGAACGCTTAGACGAATAACTTTTCCGTCATTTGAAGGAGGAATACCCAGCTCAGATTTTTGAATTGATTTTTCAATAGCTCCAATGCTTGATATATCCCAAGGCTGAATAACGATCAACCTTGCCTCAGGGGTCGAGATACCAGCAAGCTGCTTTAAAGGAGTCGAAGTCCCGTAATAATCCACACGAAGCCCCTCTACTAAAGCAGGGTTTGCTCTTCCAGTACGCACACCATTGAAATCACGCATGCAAACATCTACTGATTTCCTCATTTTATCTTCAGCTTGAGTAATTATTTCATTAACTGCCATACAGCCCTCCTAAACGAAATTTTTCGCCAGGTTAAAATTTCATTCACCTTACAAGTGTCCCAATTGGAGCTCCCTGCATCACTCTCTTAATATTGCCTTTTCCAAAAAGATCAAAAACTACTATTGGTAATTTATTTTCCAAACATAGAGTAACAGCGGTACGATCCATAACCTTTAAATCTTTATTAACAACATCAATATAAGTAAGCTCTTTAAACCTCTTTGCTTTCTTATTTTTCATTGGATCATCAGAATAAACACCATCTACTTTTGTTGCCTTTAAGATCACCTCCGCATTTATCTCAATAGCCCGCAATGCAGCAGCGGTGTCTGTGGTGAAATAAGGATTGCCTGTGCCTCCGGCAAAGATTATGATCCTGCCCTTTTCTAAATGCCTGACAGCTTTTCTGCGGATATAGGGTTCTGCAAGTTCCTGCATGTCTATTGCCGTCTGAACGCGTGTATGAACACCAATCTTTTCTAAGGCATCCTGCAGAGCTAAGGCATTAATAACTGTTGCCAGCATGCCCATATAATCAGCTGTAACTCTGTCAATCGCCCTGCCTATTGTCGATGCCGCACGAAAAATATTACCGGCTCCAACAACAATAGCAATCTCAATGCCTAATCCATTTACTTCTTTTAACTGTTCTGCTATATTTAAAAGAACTCCAGCATCAATACCATATCCCTTTTTTGTATTTTGAAGAGCTTCTCCGCTGAGTTTTAAAACAACTCTACGATATGCTGATTTTTTAGACATTAATAAATATTCCTATCTCAAAACTACGGGTTTAATTTAATTGGAAGAATACAGATTACAAATCTTCGCCTAATTGAAAACGGGAAAACCTGCGAATTTTAATGTTCTCGCCGATTTTCGCTATTATAGAATTCAAGTAATCCTTAATCTTTATTTTATCGTCCTTAACAAAAGGCTGCTCTAAAAGACATACTTCTGAATAAAATTTATTTATCTTACCCGCAATCATTTTCTCTATTACATTTGCCGGTTTATTCCCTGCCTGAGCAGTAATAATCTCTTTTTCTTTTTCAACAAGCTCCGCGGGAACCTGCGATGGTTCAAGAAACTGTGGATGAGCCGCTGCGATCTGCATAGCAACATCTTTTACAAACTGCTGGAATTGCTCGTTTTTAGCTACAAAATCAGTTTCACAATTCACTTCAACAAGCACACCAATTTTTCCGCCAAGATGTATATATGACTCAACCAGTCCTTCTTTGGCAGCCTTACCAGCCCTTTTTGCTGCTACAGCCAAGCCCTTCTTACGAAGCGCTGCAATTGCCTTTTCTATATCACCATCGGTTTCTATAAGTACTTTTTTACAATCCATAAACCCGGCATTTGTCTTTTCTCTAAGTGATTTAATTTGATCCGCTGATACACTCATTACTATTCCTTCCCTTTTGCTTTCGGCGTCTTTTTCTTTGCTACGCTTGTTACCTTCTTCGCCTTTTCAGCTTTCTTTTTTACAGTCGGCTCCTTATCAGCAGTCTTAACTTCATCTGCCTTTGCTTCTTTAGTTGCTTGCTTCGGCGCGGGAGCCTCAGTTTTTCTAGTCTTCACATAATTACTTCTGCCTTCTATAATTGCCTCAGAAATAGCAGCGGCTACAAGTCTAACTGATTTTATAGCATCATCGTTTCCAGGAATAACAAAATCAATAACATCCGGATCAGAATTAGTATCAACTAGAGCAACTATTGGTATCTTTAACCGTCGGGCTTCTTTTACAGCTGTCTCTTCTTTTTTAATATCTATAATAAAAAGAGCGCTGGGAAGTTTGTCCATAGTTCTTATCCCGCCTAAATTCTTAAGCAGTTTTAACATTTCCTTAGTATAAACTGCCACTTCCTTTTTCTTTAGTTTATCAAAGGTTCCGTCATCGCGCATAGTTTCAAGTTTGTCTAAGCGTTTAATGCTTTTACGAATAGTTTCAAAATTTGTTAACGTACCCCCTAGCCAGCGTTGGTCCACATAGTACATTTCACAGCGGTTGGCCTCATCAACAATCGCTTGTTGAGCCTGTTTCTTAGTACCGACAAAAAGAACGTATCCACCGGTAGAAGCAATCTCATTCAAAAAATCACAGGCCCCCTTTAGCTCTTTCTCTGTTCTCTCCAGATTGATAATATAAATACCATTACGCTCACCAAAGATATACCGAGCCATTTTTGGATTCCAACGCCTTGTTTGGTGCCCAAAATGCACCCCTGATTCTAATAACTGTTTAATTGAAACTGCCAAATTATTCCTCCTTTTTAAAATTCCATAAACAACTGAATCTAATTTTTTTAGTGAAGGTCTATGAGGTTACACCCATAGCCTCTTCACGTTTCGCCTTCGGCTTAACATCCGCCTAACACTTGTCCGCCTATTTTTTTGGTGAAAACAGGCGAATACTCATTGGCATTCATCTATGGGCTCACGCCCAGAGAATTTTGCAACAATAATTAAATGTTAAAATACTATATCACATTATCTTATTAATACAAGTTTTTTTTTAGAAGGGGCCTAAATCTGCTCTAGCCCCCGTTAAAATAGCACTAGCTGGTTTAGGGTAAAAATTCCAGGTCTGAGAGTTTTCTATATACCCCATTTTTCTTAAGCAGCTCCTCATGAGTCCCTTCCTCAACGATTTCCCCATTCTCAAAAACAAGAATTCTCTTAATTTTCTTAACCGTTGCCAGTCGATGAGCAATAATAAAAGCTGTTCTATCCACTAGAAGATTATCCAGCGCGTCTTGAACCAAACGGGTAGATTCAGCATCCAGCTGAGAAGTCGCCTCATCTAAGATTAGAATGGGCGGATTATTCAATATAGCGCGGGCTATAGCCAATCGCTGTTTTTGACCGCCAGACAGCTTTACCCCCATATCTCCTATGACATCATGATACCCTTTAGGCAAATTCTCAATAAACTCATGGGCTTCTGCTATTTTTGCTGCTTTAATAACCTGTTCATCAGTGGACTCATAGCGGCTATACGCAATATTGTTTCTAACCGTATCATGAAATAACATTAAGTCCTGAGTAACAATACCGATTTGAGCACGAAGCGACTTAAAAGTAACATCCCGTATATCTACTCCGTCAATTTTTATCTTCCCTTTAATCGGATCATAAAAGCGCGGTATCAAATTCACCAGAGAAGTTTTCCCTACCCCGCTAGCTCCGACTAAGCCAATAACTTCGCCTTTTTTTACCTTTAAATTGATATTTTTTAGAACTAACTTCTCATCATAGCCAAAACTTACATTTTCAAATGTTATTTCTTTGCCTATTACATTCAGTTCCTTCGCATTTTTCTTCTCAGCTACTTTTATCGGCGCATCAAGAACCTCAAATATTCTCTTAGCCGCTGCAAGCCCTTGCTGATTTATACTATGTATTTCACTCAATCGCCTGCAAGGCTTAATTAAGGACATAAGAGCACCCAAAAAAAGCATGAATATGCCAAAAGACATTGTGCCTTCAATAACACCTCTACCTCCGTAATAAAGAAAGGCCGCTCCGCCGCAAGCGCCAATAAATTCAGTAAACGGCCCAAGAACTAAAGCTCTCTTTCGCAATCTCACCATAATTTTATAAAAAGCAAGATTATGATTGCCTACTTTGATGATCTCCTTATCTTCCATTGAAAAAGCTTTTACAATTCTTACTCCGGATATTGTTTCAATCAATTTTCGATTTAAATCACCCATTTTCTCCTGGGCTTGAGTGCTGATTTTTTTTATCATCCGACCGATACTCACAATCGGAAAAGCAACCAACGGCACAATAATTAAAGACATCGCCGCCCATCGCCAGTTAATATAAACAACAATTGTCGCCAAGAACAATATAGTCAGAATATTGTATATCATAGTAAGACCTGCAGATATCGTTCCCTTTACAATATCCACATCATAGGTTATGCGTGAGACTAAATGACCGGTAGCACTTTGCGTGAAGTAATCCAGAGAAAAATTCTGAATTTTACGGTAAACCGCATCTCTTATATCTCGGACGACCAGTTGGCTTAATTTCATTATGAAATATGTCCTGGCAAACGCGAATATTCCTTTAAATATAAAGGTGATCAAAATCACGATTACAATAATATTAAGCATTTCCAATGGCGGAGTATTATTAATGCTTTCGATTACTCCGGATAAAAATTCCGGCAAAGGCCTGTCTAAAACAATCTTGTTTTGACCAAGCACTTTATCACTTAACGGTACAAGCATTGTCAAGGAAGCACTATCAAAAAAAGCAGACAGGATCATAAACACCACTACTAAACCTAATGTAAATAAATGCGGGCGAATAAAACTAAGCAGCCTGAAATATAACCTCATTTTTTATCCTTTTTTTCTATATACTTTAATATTGTCTTTTTTGCCTTAGCAAAAGCCTTCGCTCGATGGCTGATTTTGTTTTTTATCGCAGGACTTAATTCCGCAAAAGTTTTATTATACTCATTACATATGAATAAAGGATCATATCCAAATCCTTTTTTTCCCTTTTCAGCAAAAGCAATCATTCCGAGGCATTTGCCTTCTACTACACCAATAATACCCTGCTCATCAGCCACAGCCACACAGCAAACAAATCTAGCTTTACGTTTAGATTTTGGCAGATCCTTCAAGAGCTTCAAAAGCTTTTTATTATTCGATTCATAGTCAGCACTTCTACCTGAAAAACGCGCCGAATAAATACCCGGAGCATTATCCAATGCATTCACCTCTAAACCTGAATCATCAGCCACAGTTAAACGCTTAGTGATTCGGGCTATTTTTAGGGCTTTCTTGCAGGCATTGTCTGAAAACGTCTTCCCGTCTTCTTTGACTTTGGGAGTACCTGGAAAGTTCTTCAAGCTCAACGCTTTAATCTTTGAACTTTTCAGAATCTTACTGATTTCGCTGAATTTATGCTCATTTCTTGTTGATACTATAATATCCATTATCAAAACTTCTCCAATTAGACAGTTGCCAGATTCTAGTTAATAGCTAATAGTCTCTAGTCAAAGTAATAACAAAAATTTTAGAGTTATCGTGTTTGCCCGTTTTTTAATTTTTTATATATGCTGAATACTTTTACCTTTTAACTTCTTTGTTTTTAACTTGTCACTAATAACTTATTTCGCGTTAAATGTTAAACGGTAAATCTTTAAGCGCCTTTTTCTGTAACTTAATAAGCTTATCTATGCCCTTTTTGGCTAGTTTTGTTAATTGGTTTAGCTGCTTTTGATTAAACGGCTTTCTTTCCGCAGTCCCCTGAATCTCAATATATTCCCCGGATGAAGTCATTACTACATTCATATCAACTTCAGCGTTAGAATCCTGTTCATAATTAAGATCAAGAATCGGAACTCCGTCGATAATACCAACACTTGTCGCGGCAACAAACTTCCTCACAGGAAATAAAGCTATTTTACCTTTTTTCTGCAAAGTATACAAAGCATCTACTAAGGCAATGAAACTTCCTGTAATACTCGCCGTACGCGTACCACCATCAGCCTGAATTACATCGCAATCAATCCAAATCGTCCTCTCCCCAAGCTGTTTTAGATCAACAACCGTACGCAGGGATCTTCCGATAAGACGCTGGATTTCCTGTGTTCGTCCGCTAACTTTTCCAAGGCTTGATTCACGTGATACACGGCTCGAACATGACCTGGGAAGCATCGAATATTCCGCAGTAACCCAGCCTCTCCCCTTATCCCTTAAAAAAGGCGGAACTTTATCTTCACACGATGCAGTACATATAACTTTTGTATTACCTACTTCTATAAGACAGGAGCCTTCCGCGTACTTCATAAAATTTCTCGTAATTACAACTTTTCTTAATGCATCCAGCTTTCTTTTGCCTGATTTACTCATAAATATTAACCCCTTTCGAATCTATTGCTACAATCAAAGGAAAATCTTTCACCTCAAAAGCAAAGACAGCCTCAGCTCCCAGGTCTTTAAAACAGATCAGCCTTCTTTTTTTTACGTATTTACTTAAAAGCGCTCCGCAGCCTGCATAAGTTATAAAATAAATCGCGCGGTTTTTTTTAATAGCCTTAGCCACATCAACGGAACGCTCTCCCTTGCCAATAGTCGCAAGCAGACCGCTATCCATCAATCGCGGTGTAAATTTATCCATTCGGCTTGATGTCGTCGGACCGCAAGAACCGACGACCTTACCTTTTGGCGCAGGATTCGGTCCGCAATAATAAATAACTTTATCCTTGATATCAAAAGGCAGAGGCTTTTTCTTTTCCAGCAAATCGATCATACGTTTATGCGCCTGATCACGCGCTGTATACATAACTCCTGTATACAAAACCTCCTGCCCACTCTTTAAACCGCTTATTTTCTTTTTTGTTAAAGGTCCAATTAGTTTTTCCATTGTTTTCTAATCCCTAAACCCCATACCCTACCCCCTAGATAGTAATGCTTGCACTGCGCAAAGCATGGCAGCTTATATTAACCGCAACCGGCATCCCAGCTATATGGGTTGGATATGTTTTTATATTTACACCAAGTGCTGTACTTTTACCACCAAAACCAAAAGGACCTATATCTAGCGCATTTATTTTTTTAATTAACCGCTTCTGCATAAGAGCTAGTTTTTTATCCTTATTTAATTTATCAAACGGCATTAATAAAGCCTGTTTCGCAAGCAGCCCCGCATAATCCTGGGTACCGCCGATCCCCACTCCGATAAAATAAGGAGGACAAGCTCCGGCGCCTGCCTTTTTTACAGATTCAACAATAAAATTTTCGATCTCATCAAGGGTTGATGTGGGATTCAGCATTTTTACTTTCGATTTATTTTCGCTACCAAAGCCTTTTGGTAAAACCGTTATTTTTAACTTACTACCGCTAACAATATCAACATGTATAATTGCCGGAGAATACGCAAGCTTTTCATTTCTAAACACTGGGTCTTTCTGTATAGAAGCCCGCAGATAATTAGAAGCATAGCCTTTTTTAACCGCTTCATTGATAATTTTTGTGATATTCACTTTAATATGTACATTATTACCCATTTCCACAAATACCACAGGCATACCTGTATCCTGGCAAATCGCCAGTTTTTCCTTTAAAGCAATCTCCGCATTATCAAGTATTGCAGATAAGGCTTTTGCTGAGAACCGTTTTTTCTCTGCTCGCTTTGCCTCCTTTAAAAGGGACAGCACATCACCTCTTAATTCAGTGTTGGCTTTAACACAAAGCTTCTCAACTTCTTGTAAAATTAATTGTATAGATATTTCTCTCATTTTTTATTTTTTTTATATTCGGCACTCACACTTGTCTTAATGCCGCCTCTTAGATTAAATTCTCCTTCAATAACCATCTGCTTAGGAGAACATGCCTCTACCAGATCATCAAGAATCCTATTTACCGCATGTTCATGAAATATACCAACATCACGATACGCATTTATATATTGTTTAAAAGATTTCAGCTCAAGGCAATACTTATTCGGCCTATAGCTGATCGCAAAAACAGCAAAATCAGGAAGACCTGTCTTTGGACAGATACATGTAAATTCAGGCACCTCCATTTGCACCCAATAGTCCTTATCTGAATACATATTTTCCCATACTTCTATACTGGGGAGTTTTAACTTACGAATATCCTTTTGCAAATTATCATAAGAACTATCTGTTCTTTTTTTCTTAGACTTTAACATTGATTACCCTTCCCGATAATTTTAAAAACACTACTATCTTATATTGAGCAACTTATGCATCTGCGGGATAATTCTTACATCATTCAAGTATCCTCTAGCATATTCCTGAAATTTCATGGTTTTATTTAAAAGTTTCTTCCCAAGCCCCTTAGATTCCGGCTGCATTATTAATGGTATCATTTGATCTGTTTTCTTTAGCAAACTTACCATCTTTTTTATATCCTCAATCACAGTAGAGGCAGTAATAATAGTTTTGACAAACACTTTCTTCCCAGTACAAAGTTTTAGGAATTTGCTATGTTCACTCCAATATGCCTTTGTCTGTGTAGCGCTTGGAAGCTTAATATCCATTGATACTATATTAATAAGACCTTTTACTTTATGGAAATTGTCACTTAGTATACCATTTGTTTCAAGATAGACAAAAGTCTTTTTAAAACACGCTTTTTTCAGAAACTCAATTATAAATTTAGTCTGTAACAGCGGTTCTCCCCCAGTTAAGCTTAAATAGCCAGCATTATGTTTCTTTAATAAGTCATTAACCTCACAGATAAGAGGCTTAATATCATATTCTTTATACTCCTGTTTTGGGGTATCACAATAACAGCAGTTTATATTACAACCAGCAAAACGCACAAACACATGCCCTGTCCCAACATAAGGACCTTCTCCCTGCAAACTAAAGAAAACCTCAGAAATTTGGGCCTTTAACATAGTGTCGGATCCATTACATTTGCGCTGTTAAATCCCTGTTCGCGTAACCTACAGCTATCACATACACCACAAGGCTTTTTGCCTCCCTTATAACAGGACCATGTCAGTTCTAATGGCACCTCTAATCTTTTTGCTAATTTAACAATTTGCTGCTTATTTTTTTTCAGTAGCGGAGTATATATTCTGACTTTCTTATTTTCTACCCCCCTCTTTGTTCCTTTAATAATACTTTGCTGCATACTTTTCAAAAAATCCTCTCGGCAATCCGGATACCCGGAATAATCTATAATATTAGCCCCGATAAAAATTGCATCTGCTTTAATACTTTCCGCGTAAGAAGCGGCAAAACTTAAAAAAATTATATTCCTCGCTGGAACGTATGTAGAGGGTATTCCTTTACCGATTTTCCTATTGGTAGGCAGTTTAAGCTTTTCATCCAGCAAAGAAGAGCCTTTCCATGGTAATTCAATCTTAACATGCTGCCAGTAACTTGCCGCTCTTTTTGCTAATTTTTCCGCTAAGTAAATTTCTTTTTTATGCCGTTGCCCATAATCAAACGTGAGACTATAAGTTTCAAACCCTTTACTTTTCGCGTAAAAAAGAGTTACCGCTGAATCAAGCCCCCCAGAGAGCAATACCACGGCACTTTTCTTTTTGTTTTTTTTAAATTTGTCATTTGTCATTTGTCATTTGTCATTCACGAGTAATATTTATTACTCGTAATATGTAGCCTTACTTCGTGGTGTTTCCCAGACGCTTACTCTTGTCACTTTACATTTATAACGCTTCATTTGTTTCGCCATATTTTCAAATATAAACTTTGCGATATTCTCTGAAGTTGGATTATGTTTGCTAAAATATTCAGTTTCGTTTATATATGAGTGATCAAAGTATTTTAATATCTGCTTAAGCTTTTTCTTTACCCGGGTAAAATCCATCACCATCGCCCCTTTATCCAAATCAACAGATGACAAAAACACCTCAACCTGCCAGTTATGCCCATGAAGCTTTTCGCATTTCCCCTTATAATCACGAAGATTATGCGCAGCACTGAATTCCATCACAACACTTATCTCAAACATTTGAAACCTTCCTAACGTTTTCCAATTTAAATCCCAGAAATCTTTTTCCCAATGCCGCGAAATTATCCGGCTCATCACTAACATAAAACCGCAGATTATTCTTGTTTTTATTCCCCCCAGACGCAAGAAGGTTTCCCTTGACAAGGATTTCCTTTGCCTGCCTAGCCACCTGTCTGGCTGAGTCAACAAGAGTTACCTCTTTGCCCATTACTTCTCTTATGACCGGTTTAAGCAAAGGATAGTGCGTACAGCCAAGAACAAGTGTATCGATTTTTTTTAGCTTAAGCGGCAGCAAATATTGTCTTGCAATCTGTTTTGTTATCTGTGTATTAAGCCATCCCTCTTCTACCAGCGGAACAAATAATGGACACTCTGTGCTATAAACTTTGGCACCCGATCTTTTTTGTTTTATCATCTTTTCATATGTTCCGCTATTAATTGCCGTTCTTGTGCCGATAACTCCAATTTTTTTGTTTTTTGTAACATTCACAGCCTCAAGAACCCCAGGGGCAATCACCCCGATGATCGGAACCTTAAAGCTCTCTTCGACGATAGAGAGAGCTACGCTTGATGCAGTATTACAGGCAATAATTATAAGTTTTACCTTGCATTTAAGCAAAAAAAGAATATTTTCTATCGAAAATCTAACTACCGTCTCTCGGGATTTAGGCCCGTAAGGAACCCGAGCCGTATCTCCGAAATATACAATCTGTTCATCAGGCAAACTGCGTATAACCTCTTTTACCGCGGTTAATCCTCCGAACCCAGAGTCAAAAATTCCTATTGGCCTTAAATCGCTCATTTACTAAACCCATCACTTAATTCAAACAACCTTTTGTACCGTACTATCCCTACAGTTACAGCCTCTGCCAACATTTGCCGGTAATAAGCATTGTCTAGCTGTGCCGCCTCGTTCTTATTTGTGAGATACCCCATTTCAAGCAAAACAGCAGGCATATTTGCCCCTTTTAAAACATGGAATTTCGCACCTCTAATATAGCGCGTATTTAATTTTAAAGTCCTCTTTAATTCATCGGAGATAGAATTTGCCATTTCTATAGACTCTATCCTATTTTCAGATAAAATCATATCCCAAAGTGTCGCATTAAGATCACTGGAATATTCATAATCAGCATCTTCTTCAAACTTAATTACAGCATTTTCCCTTATTTGCACTGCTTTCGAAAAATCATCATAACCTGTTGATAAATAAAATGCTTCAAAGCCGTTTACCGATGAAGCATGGAAAGCATTAGCATGAATAGAAATAAAAAAATCAGCTTTTTCTTTATTAGCAATTTCACTACGCTTTTTAAGAGGATGAAATATATCTGTATCTCTTGTTAGAATTACATCAATACCTTGTTTTGTAAGCTCATTTTTCAAACGAAGCGCGATATCTAGAACAATATCTTTTTCCTGTATCCCATTTTTACCTATGGCCCCAGGGTCCTTACCTCCATGCCCGGCATCAATCACAATCTTTCTTATACTAAAAGCACTTTTCCTCTTTAATTGTAGAAGAAGCTTTTCTTTCGCGAATAAACGCAGAAATGATTCCGGAACCAAAATCTGCCCTTTATGAACCTTTACCTGTGATTTTAAATCAAATACTTCATTATTAAATAAAATAAGCTCGCTGCCGGCAAACAATTTCGCGTTTAATTTAAGATTCTTAACTGTAATAATTTTTGAAAATCCATCCCAATCCCAGCTTAGATCATACTGATCGCAAACAACTTTCAAAGGAACATACTGTTTTCTATCAAGCCGGACAAAAGACCTTCCGACTTTACCACCCACAGACACAGAACCTGTGCTTGAACACCCGCTTACAGTAAGGCTGCATAAAAAAAATGAAATTATCAGCAGAATAAAATAATTATATTGTTTTTTTGCCGGCATAAGATGAGCTTAAACTTAAAATTCAGTATGGTTTAGTTAGTTTACGAGTATTTACTTCTTTTGCATTGTATCACTAATAGCCTATTTTTTCCAATATTAATCACAGGGTGAAAGCAAGCAATCGAATCTTCATTTTTTATTATAATATTGACCTTAAGAAAACTAAATAGTATTATTAGGTTATGGCAAAAATCAAAGATCGCGTTTCTCCATACTTCTTGCTGCTATTACTTGGCTGTCTTAGTTGTATTTTGCCTGCTAAGGCATACGCATATATTGATCCAGGCAGCGGCAGTTCCCTCTTCCAGTTAATAATTTGCACTGCAATTGGGGGTTTTTTTGCCTGTAAGCTTTTACTTATCCGATACAAAAGCAAGCTCAAAAATCTATTTTCAAAAGCAAACAAAAAAGACACTAATGCAAAAAATTAAAAAAATACCCGGTTCCTTCCGTGATCCAGACGGTTATGTTTTCTCTCACGAGGAATCTATTTACAGATGCATAACTCATAATTATCAAGACAACTACGAGCACTTCATCGCTTCAGGGCTTTATAAAGCACTTACAAGCGAAAATCTATTAATTAAACACATCGAGATTGACAAAACAGAAAATTTTCCCAAAGATGCATTTAAAGTAATAAAACCCTATCTTATTCCCTTCATATCATACCCTTACGAATGGTGTTTCAGTCAATTAAAACAAGCAGCACTAACAACTCTAAAAATCCAAAAAACCTCAATGCGTTTTAAAATGAGTTTGAAGGACTGCAGTGCATACAATATACAATTTTTGCATAACCGCGCAGTTCTAATAGACACATTGTCTTTTGAAAAATATGATGAGTTTCGCCCTTGGCCTGCTTACAGACAGTTTTGCCAGCATTTTCTGGCTCCACTAGCTCTAATGAGCTACAAAGATGTCCGGCTGAATCAGCTGCTTAGAATATTCATAGATGGCATTCCCCTTGATATGGCAAGCGCATTACTGCCCAAAAGCACCTATTTAAATCTTCCTTTATTTTTACATATACATCTCCATGCAAGATTTCAGAAAAAGCTATCTTCTAGAAAATCTCCTTCTTTTCTAAAGGCAAACCGGCTCGGCCTGCTTGGCATGCTCGAACAATTAGAGTCCTTGATAAAAAACCTTAAGTTCAAGACTGCAAACAACAACTGGCATAACTATTATCAGGATAATTCCTATTCAAATGCTGCGTTTACGCATAAAAAAGAAATTGTCAGTGAGTTTCTGGATATCATAAATCCCAAAACAATTTGGGATTTAGGCGCAAATAAAGGCATTTTCAGCTCACTCGCAGCGAAAAAGGGCTCCTTGGTAATTGCTTTTGACAATGAACCCGGGCTTATTGAAAAATTTTATCTTAACTGCCAGAAAACAGGCAGTTCAAATATCCTTCCCCTTGTTTTAGACCTGAGTAATCCGAGCCCTGATATCGGATGGGAAAACAAAGAACGGACATCGTTGTTTAATCGCGGGCCCGCACACACAATTATGGCGCTTGCTTTGATCCATCATTTGACAATATCTAATAATGTGTCTCTAAAAAGAATCGCCGCATTTTTTGCTAATAACTGTACCTGGGCTATAATTGAGTTCATTCCTAAAGATGATCCGCAAGCAATAAAACTGCTCACCAGCCGAAAAGATATATTTTCAAGCTACACGAGAAAAAATTTCGAAAAAACCTTCTCTACTTTATTTAAAATCCATTCTCAAACAAAAATAAAAGAAAGCAAAAGAACCGTTTACCTAATAGAAAAAATCAAATGAGTAAGCTCGACATTAAAGATAAACTAAGCACTGCTATATGCACATCTTCTTTTTTTATACTCACTATTTTTTTATTTACACCTCTTAACATATATTTAACAAACCTAAATAATTTTAATTTTTATACAAATGCTTGGGCATTATTATTTAACTCTCTGGCTATTTCCGCATTATTTGTCTGCTTTAATGCCTCAATCCTTATTCTCCTAAAAGCCTCAACATTTAAAAACCTCGTTTCAATCTTATTTACAGCATCTTTTCTGTTTTGGTTTTTCAGCAACATCCTAGTATGGGATTACGGATTATTTTACGGCATTCCCATTAATTGGGATGATTTCAACTATAGAGCCATCATTGATTCAGCAATTTATATTCTTTTTCTCATGCTATTGATTTTTAAAAAAGATTTAATATACAAGATATCAAAAAAAGCAAGCATCGCTCTTATTATTATCCAACTGATTTCAGTCTTGTTGTTAGCAACACAAAAGAAACAAGAAGATTTTCTCAATAATTCTTCTCAAAAAATAGATTTCAGCCAACAATTTAATTTTTCTAAAAATAAAAACATAATAATCCTTGTCATCGATTCATTCCAAACAGATTTCTTCCAGGAAATCATTAATAAGGATAACTCTTATAAAAAGATGTTCAATGGTTTTACTTATTTTCGCAATGCAGCCGGAGGTTTTCCGGCTACCGCCTTTTCCACCCCTTTAATTCTGACAAGCAAGTATTATGATAATTCTCAACCTAAAAAAATATTTTTAAAAAAAGCATTTTTGTCAGATTCCAGCATCTCCAAGATTCTCAAAAAAAATGGTTTTTTAGCTGACATATACCCATCTAATCTTTTTTACTATAATAATGAGACAATATCAAACTACAAAGAATACAATAAAACTAAAAATGTAAAATTATTATTCAACAAAGATATTTTATTTGATTACATACAGCTATTTGACATTACTCTCTTTAGAATTTGCCCTCATTTTTTCAAAAAAAACATTTATGCTAATCGCTCATGGTTTTTAAAACGCATTTTAACACTTAAAAAGATTAATCGTTTATTATCTAAACACAACCAAGAAAATGATTTTGAAAATAATATAATCAATGAAAAACCAAATCTTTTTTCGGAAAATTCTTTAAATGACGTCAATGTAAAATTCATACAAGAAATGCACCTAAAAGCAGCCGCTGATTACGATAAACCGGCATTTAAATATTATCATCTTGCGGGAATACACCCTCCCATTTATCTAGACGAGAATCTGAAACATCACTACAATGCCCTTCCAGCAACACGCGAATCCTATATTACAAATGCAAAAGGGATTCTAAAGCTTA
Source organism: Candidatus Omnitrophota bacterium (assembly GCA_023136735.1). GTDB lineage: Bacteria > Omnitrophota > Gorgyraeia > B26-G9 > B26-G9 > JAGLQQ01. The sequence goes on from JAGLQQ010000191.1 coordinate 19,550, forward strand.
CCGGAATATTTATCGACATATTAAAAAGAAACAAAATTTACGATAATTCAATGATTTTTATAATCGCTGATCACGGCACACAGCATATCCCTGTTGATCTTAAACCCATCGGTTTCAAAGAAACTAACACTACTTCACAAATCGACACATTCAATCTTGGTTCCGGGCTCCCCTTGATACTTGTTAAGCCGTTTAATTCTCAAACAAACTTCGAAATTTCCGACGCGCCTGTTTCACTTGCTAATATAGGAGCAACTATTTTTGATGCATTGCATATTACTGAAGCAGAGCAAATTGAAAAATCCATGTTCAAGATCGGGAAAGAAGATAAAATCTACCGTCGTTTTTTACACCACAATTGGGGTAGAGAAGAACAAAATTCAGACTACATGCCTAAGATTACAGAGTATACAATCTCCGGCTTCAGCTGGCTAAGAAGCTCGTGGAAGCTTAAGAAGAAAAAGTGAAACATGCCATGGAAAATCATTGCAAATAATTTAGTTTACCATGAGTAGAATCGAATGGTTTAGCATGAGCGAGTAGCGCTATTAATATTTCTAAAACTTTTACATTACAGGAACAATTATGCACAAGGAATTAATTGCTGTTATTCTTCCCAATAGCGCGATTCAATTAGAGTGGATTGACTCCGAAGCTAAGATCGATAAAAGCACACAGATTTCCCAAAAGGAAATACTTAAACGGTTTCAAGAGAATTTTGCCTCGGCATTATTGTTTTTAAGCTTTTCTGACAAGGATGTAAAGCTGTCTGTCTCCCTAGATTTCTTCAGGAATTTTACCCGCCTTTTCGCGCGCAAATTAAGTCACACCCCTAACCTTGAAACAATTCGCGAAAAAATATCCATCCCTCTTGAAGATAATGAAATTTCAGAAATGATAGAAAAAGCTCCTTTCATGATAGGAACAGAATATTTAAACGCGAAGCTTCTAAAATCTTTATGGACTGTTATCCATACCCAGTTTCAACAAAAGATTAAAAAATATAATGGGACAGTTGAAAATTTCATAAAAAAACATAGCCCGAATATTCACCTCGTTGGAAGAGTCTATTTTCACCTTGTTGAAAATAAAAAGTCAGTAGACTTTCCATTTGCTTTTTTAGCAACATATTCAGCTTCCCTTAATAAACAAGGACAATCAAAACATCTTCCTTTAAAATATGCCCTTGAAGAATACGGAAAAAACAGCCGTAAATTGCTGGATATTCTTACAACCGTCCATTTAGCTGCTAAAGAAAGTGAATTAATTACAAACCTCTTAGACTCAGGTGAAGTCTTTCATCCCCTGGCTTGGAGTTCAAAAGAAGCTTTTAGATTTCTTAAAGAAATTATTGTTTATGAAAATGCCGGTATTCTGTGTAGAATTCCTAATTGGTGGAAAGGCGGAGCTGATTCGTTTAGATTAAATATATCTATTGGAGATTCTTCACCATCTTATTTGGGGATAGATTCAATCTTAAATTTTAACGCGCAATTGTTCCTGGGAGATTCTGTCATTAGTAAAGAGGAGGCAAAAAAAATACTTTCCGAATCCGAAGGGCTTGCTTACATCAAAGGCAAATGGGTTGAAGTGGATGCTCAAAAACTCAATCAGGCCCTTGCGGCATTTGAAAAGGCGGCACACACCTCAAAAGAGGGAGGATTGACGCTCAAAGAGGCCATGCGTATGCAAATGGGAGCAAAGAATATATTTGGAGGCGAAGAACAAAATGATATGGTAAATATCTCAAACGGCGAATGGCTTCAATCTATCATTGAAAAATTACAAAATCCTGATTTGATTAAATCTATCCTTCCGGATAAAACCTTCAAAGGCACACTTCGCGGTTACCAGCAAAACGGATTAAACTGGCTGCATCTTTTACATTCCTTACAATTTGGGGCATGCCTTGCTGATGATATGGGACTTGGGAAGACCATTCAAATTCTCGGATTTTTGACACTTCTGAAAAATTCTAAGAAGTCAAAATCAAATTTACTCATTGTGCCGGCTTCATTGCTTTCAAACTGGCAGAATGAAATCAACCGTTTTGCTCCATCATTAAAATTCATTATTGCCCACCCGGGCGTAAATCCTCAAAGTAAAATTTTACTTGAAAATGATCAATTTATCAAAAAATATGATCTTGTCATTACAACCTATGCTTTAATACAACGATCTCCCTCCCTAAAATCCTACGCGTGGCAGTATGTTATTTTAGATGAAGCCCAGGCAATCAAAAACCCAGCCGCGAAACAAACAAAAGCATTAAAAAAACTAACATCCTACAATAGAATAATCCTCACCGGGACCCCTATTGAAAACAGGCTTTCTGATCTGTGGTCTCTCTATGATTTCATTAATCCCGGATTGTTAGGCAGCGCTAAAGAATTTACAGATTACGCTAAAAAATTAAAAGATAACACAGATAAATATAGTCGCTTAAAAAAAGTGATCAGCCCGTACATCTTACGCCGGCTTAAAACAGATAAATCTATTATCTCAGACCTGCCTGACAAGATTGAGATGAAAACATACTCTGAATTAAGTAAAAAACAGGTTCTTTTGTATGAAAAATTAATTGATGATATCCGTTACAATCTGGAAAGATTAGAAGGCATTCAGCGCAAAGGTATAATATTATCCTCACTGATGAAGTTCAAGCAAATCTGCAATCATCCCGGCCAGTACCTGGACAACAAGAATTACAATGAAGAAGACAGCGGTAAATTCAAACGTCTGAGAGAGATCTGCGAGACAATTTTTGAAAAGAGAGAAAAAGTTTTAATTTTTACGCAATTCAAAGAAATAACAGGCCCTCTCCATACTTTTTTAAAAACCGTTTTTAACAGAGAAGGCTTGATTTTACACGGCAGTATCCCGACAGCAAAACGAAAGAAAATCATTGAACGTTTTCAAAGCAAAGAATATATTCCGTTTTTTATTTTATCAATTAAAGCCGGGGGGGTAGGGCTTAATTTAACAGAAGCCAATCATGTGCTTCATTTTGATAGATGGTGGAATCCTGCTGTTGAGAATCAAGCAACAGACAGGGTATTTAGGATCGGTCAGAAAAAAAAGGTTCTTGTGCATAAATTTATCACAAAGGGAACAATTGAGGAAAAAATTGACGCTATGTTAGAACAAAAATCCGCTCTATCGCGTGATGTTATTCAAAGTTCAGGTGAAAACTGGATAACAGAGATGGGAAACAAAGAAATACTAAATCTATTTAAACTCAATTTATAACAAAGGATACCATTATGTCCTACTGGGAATCTTTTAGCCCATATGTATCAGTCTCGAAAAAAAGAGCAAAGACAGAAAAGAAGCTAAAAGCACTTAGAAAAAAAAACTCGAACCTCAAACCTGTTTTCATTAAAGGGACAACTATTGCCAAAACATGGTGGGGAAAATCCTGGAACATCAACCTGGAGAGCTACGCGGATTATTCTAACCGAATTGGACGGGGCAGGAGCTATGTACGAAATAATGCTGTGCTGGATTTACAAATTAAATCAGGAATTATTGAATCATTAGTTCAAGGAACCCGCAATACTCCTTACAAAGTTAAGGTCAAAATAAAAGCACTTAAAAAGGATACCTGGAAAAACATAAAAAAGGCCTGTCAAGGAGAATTCGATTCTCTGCAGGAACTTTTCGAAGGCAAATTTCCAAAATCGCTCTCAGAGATATTTACCAATAAAAAATCAGGATTATTCCCCTCCCCGCGAGAAATCTCTTTTGACTGCAGCTGTCCTGATTGGGCGGATATGTGCAAACATGTTGCCGCCACTTTATATGGAATTGGAGCAAGATTAGATTTAAAACCTGAATTATTTTTTGAATTAAGAGATGTAAAAATGAAAGATTTGGTAACAGGAGTCCTTAAAAAAAAGGCGGACGATCTCCTCCAAAAAGCAAAGAAAAAAACCTCAAGAATTATTGCTGATACGGATATATCTGAAATATTTGGGATTGATATAGGAAGCGAATCCACTCCTCGTAAAAAACCGAAGAAAAAAACCCTTAAAAAAACAGTCAAAAAAACTCAAACAAAAAAGAAGGTAAAAATCTTTAACCAGAAAAAGCAACATACAGTTAAGAGCCCCAAATCCTAGATAGAAAACAC
>JAGLQQ010000192.1 GCA_023136735.1 Candidatus Omnitrophota bacterium
ATGTCATGAAACTCGGCACATAAGTGGTAAGTATTTAGAAAGAATTGGATAACCACTTAAAAGGTGAAAAAAATTCGCGAATACAATTCCCCCTATCTGTTTGATGAGCATTTCTATCTAGGAGTTGGGGAAAAATCATCGCGATTGACATTGTAAAACCTTTAGAGTAGAATAAATACACAATTAACTATAGTTTGTCTATTTTGAAAGGAACAGGCTTTGGAACCAAAAAAACTTTTTGAAACAATAGTAAAAAAAGATATTTCTGACCTGCATCTAAGTGTTGGATTGCCCCCTATGATGCGCCAACCATCAAGTATTGAGCCTATCGAATCGACTTGCTTAACCGAAAATGATATCAAGGGCATTCTTCTTGAAATAATGTCTGAAGAAAGGCTGCGCTCTCTGGAACAAGGCATTGAAATTGATATGGGTCATACGATAGAGGGTTTAGCAAGGTTTAGGATCAATGTATATAGAGACAGAAAGGGAATTTGCGCGGCGTTTAGATTGGTTCCGCAAAGAATCAAAGCTCTCGACACTCTTGGTCTTCCGGCCGCGGTTAGGAAGATCTGTGAAATGCAAAGAGGGCTTGTCTTGGTTACTGGTCCCACAGGAAGCGGAAAATCAACAACGCTTGCTTCGATAATTAATAAAATTAATTTAGAGAGAAGCGGACATATTATTACACTTGAAGATCCTATTGAGTATCTTCACGAGCATAACCGTTGTATCATTAATCAACGTGAAGTTGGAACAGATACCGCAAGCTTTTCTGCAGGGCTTAGAGCAGCTTTAAGAGAGGATCCTGATATAATTCTTGTTGGTGAGATGAGAGATTTAGATACAATTTCGAATGCCGTTACAGCAGCTGAGACTGGGCACCTTGTTTTGGCTACTTTGCATACTCGTAATGCTTCTCAGTCTGTAAGCCGTATTATCGATGTTTTTCCTGCCGAACAACAAGCCCAAATTAGAGTGCAATTTGCCGAAGCGGCCGCGTTAGTTGTTTCTCAGACACTTGTTCCATCACGTGATGGTTTGACAAGGCATCTTGCTACAGAGGTCATGGTAAACAATACAGCGATTAGGAATCTTATACGGGAAAATAAAACATTCCAGATAAAAAATATTATTGAAGCTGGCGGTAAAGAAGGAATGCAAACAATGGATCAATCTTTGAAGTTCTTATTGCAAAGCAATAAAATAGATCAGCGGACTGCCAGAAAATATTCTTTTGAAAAACACTCTTTTATTTAAGAATATAATTTTGCGAACTATTCTCTTTTTCTACAGTCTTTTACGAAATTACTACCTTCAGTAGCTTTGGCGAGTTTCTTCAATTCAGCACCGATTTCACCTATTTCAACAACATGATTTATTTGGCGGTACTCGTTGGTTACAATCCCTATTGAAACAGAAAGCAGCTTAATTTGCATCTCCGTGCCCTGCCTGTCTTTAGCAATTGTATATCCTCGTTCCCTGTCAACCTGATTGTAGAAAAAAGGAGCGATTCTATCAAAGTCTTCGATTATCTTTTTGCATATTGTTTCAGATAAGTTTATTGTTGTAAGGAAAACAAAATCGTCTCCCCCTATATGACCGACAAAGTCTTCTCTATTACCAAGCTCATGCACAGTGTTTAAAATAATCCTTGCTGTCTCCCTGATAACTTCATCGCCGTGTTCGAATCCATAGGTGTCGTTAAAAGCTTTAAACTTATCTAGATCTACGTAGCAAATAGCAAAAGGCAATGTACCCTTAATTGCCGCGTCAAGTTCGGTCATTATCGTAACGTTGCCGGGCAGACGGCTTAGGGGGTTGGCATCCAGGTCTCGAGTGCTGCGTCTAACTATCATTTTTATTCGAGCAACTAGTTCCTGTGGATCAAAAGGCTTTACCAGATAATCATCAGCTCCCGCGTTTATTCCTTTTATTTTATCTTGGGTCTCACCTTTGCCAGTCAACATGATAATAGGCATATGGCGCAATAAAATATCCTTTTTCAGTATTTGACAAACCTCGTGTCCGTCCATTTTTGGCATTTTATAATCAAGTATAACAAGATCAGGTGAGGTCTTATGCACTTTTTCAAGACCCTCTATTCCATCTTTGGCTTCATGCACATCAAATCCTTCACATTCCAAAGTGATCTTTAAGACATCTCTTATATCAGGCTCATCATCAATTATCAGAATCTTAGGTTTTACCATTAGGCTCCTTTTTCTAGTTTATGGCGATTTGTGAATCATAAATTTGTTCAATCGATAAAGTAAAATGGAAGGTAGTTCCCCTGCCTACTTCACTAGTAACCCAGATTTGGCCTTTATGTGCTTCGACGATCTTTTTTACAAGGGGCAGGCCTAAGCCGGTGCCTTTTTTCTCAGCATTAATAGCATTGTCTACCCGGTAGAACTCATCAAACAGACGCGGGATATCAGCTTCACTTATGCCAATACCAGAATCAGTAATTTCTATATTAATAAATTTTTCCGCCTGTGTGACCCGTATTGATATTGTGCCATGCTCCGGCGTAAATTTCATCGCGTTTCCAATCAGATTTATGAAAACGCGTGCTATCTGGCTGGGGTCCATCCAGACAACAACCTCCTGCTCAGGTATTTCAAGCTGAAGATGGATATTCTTTTCATCAGCTTGCGGGAAGAATAAATCAGCAATACTCTTAATAATCTCATTAATAGAAGCATGCTTAATGCTCATGCCGATTTTGCCTGATTCAATACGGGCAATATCTAATAGATCATTTACTAGCTGTATCAATTCATCACTATGACTATTGATTTTATTAAGTTTCTCTGCCTGAATTTCAGTTACATCTCCTAAACGTCCCGCGCTTAATATAGCAGCATAGCCTTTGATTGATGTAAGCGGCGTACGCAATTCATGTGAAACCGCGGAAACAAAGTCAGATTTCATCTGATCAAGCTTAATTAACTGTTTATTTGCTTCGGCTAATTCTTTAGTGCGCTCTTCTACTCGGATCTCTAACTGATCATGAGAACGCTTTAACTGGGCATAAAGCTGAGCATTATCAAGGGCAATCCCCAGCTGATTAGAAAGGATAAAAAGTGAATCAATATCCCCCTCAGATATATAATTATAACTTGTCTGATTACCAACAAAAATATATCCTTCAACCGATTCCTTTATGACCATCGGAACGATGACAAATGAAGAAACCTCAAATAAATCAAGCCAGGTCTTTTGCTCATCAGTAGCAGCTTCAGCGTTTTTGACCCATACCGAAGAACCACGCTCTAATACATTTTTAAGAAAGCTCCTCTCGATGTTAGCTTCTTCTATCCGACTGATTAATAAGGAAGAGAATCCTATCGCTGCTTTACATTCAAGTTTTGTAGTGTCCTTTTCTTTGAGAAATATTATTGTTTTTTCAAAACCAAGCTTAAGAATAAGCGGTTCAGTTATCTGAGAGAAAAGCCTTTCAGTATCCAGAGTCGCGCTGATTAGTTTGCCCAACTCGTGCAAAGTGTAAAGTCCGTTGATTTTTTTATCAAGCTGCTCTTGTGTTCGATTTAACTCTAAATCAGTGCGGATAATAATTTTTGCTTGCTCATCAAGTTCCCCATAGGCATTACGCAGTTTATCCAACGCGTGCTGCATCTTGTTAATTTGTTCCCGTTCCTCTCGGGATATTTCAGCAAGATAAGCAAGCAAAACAAGCAGAATGAAACCGCCCATAAGTTTTGCGACCATATTGTTTACAATGACAATAACACTCAATACCGCGGCTCCGATTATGAGTATTAGCCATATATTGATTTTCATTCTATCTTATTCTCCAATCGCGAAAACTACTATCGTTTCATTATGAAAAAATGTGTGTCCCAGATGTATTGTCGCACCCAGTGGGGCTTGTTCCCCGTATGTATAAAACCCTATCACAGGAGTGTCTTTTCCAAATATGCTTTTGACAACCTCTATTTCCTCTTCACTTTTACGTCCAAAGAGCCTTTCTCTGGAGACTGAGTCAAAGACAAATACAAGATCAGCCTTTTGATTCTTTAGGCCGCCAAGAGCTATCTCAGCTGCTTTTTTAGCAGCTTTTAAGGCCGTCTCCTTTGATCCCATCATTACTCGGATTTCAGACCCGCATGAAACCTCTCCAGCGCATATTAAAGAACCGTCTTTGTCAACGCGAAGCGCGTTACGAATTATACATTCTTCCTCTTCAGGTATCGACATGCCCAGAGGATACATAACTGACATTCTGGCCATAGGTTCATTTTTTAGATCAACGGCCCTTTTTCCAAAATAATCCTCATAAATTCTTGCGGCTGGTTTACCATCAAGTTTTTTAATTACATTATGATCTGCTTCAGTTACAATTCGCGGCTTGCCTAGAGGATACCAGCCGTGTCGCGCTCCTATTCCCACACTTATATCTCCAGAGAAAAGTATCCCTCCAACACTATTTGTATAAACATTATCTTCAAAATACTGAAATGTCTTTTGAAATAGGAAATCGTCGGCCGCTGAGCCTCCGACAATAGGAAAACTTGTACCCAGTATCTCCTGGATACCTCTAATGATCTCAACTCCGTTACCGTTAAGCCCATCTGGAAGCATCATGAAGGCATGACGAATTGCCCCCTTTTTTGTTTTTATTATTGTATCCCTGGCGACTTCTTGTCCTGCTCCACGGGAGTTTTTACTAACATTTTTGCCAATTCCAATAGCAGCATATAAAGTGTTTGATTTTATGGCTAATATACTTACAGATTTTTTTTCAGTGCCTGCATTGGTAATTTCACCAGCAGTAGTACAACCTATCAGCGGTGCGTTTGCCATGATGCTTTTTATCCCACGTATAAGCTGAACATGCTCAAATCGCGAGGATGCGAAGCAAAATACTATATCTGGATCATTGCTCCCCAATTTATCCAAAGCATTCCTGGCAGCCAAGGATCCAGCTGCAAAAGATTCAAATTCTTTACTCGTGCCTACTCCAACTGATATCGCCATATTTTATGGGGCTGTTATAAAACACACATCTACCGCGTTACTTGCGAACTCACTTGTATAGCGTACATTTATGTACGCCTCCGTGCTCGAACGCGTTAGCCTTGCAGCTGCACATTTTTCAACAGCCCCCCTCATCCGGGGAATTTATTTTTGTAAAAGAGTTCTTATATTGAAAGTTTGGAATTTAAGGGGTAGTTTTGTAACAACCCCTTTATTAGTTTATAACTACTCAGGTAAAAAGTCAACCTGTACACAGCAGTACACAGAAGTACACAGAAGAATTCTTTAAAATCCAGTTCTTTCTTCTTTAACCGTAATTACCTCGTCTATCGTCTATCGGTGACGATGCCCGTTTCGTCTTAAGGTAACGTCTTGCGTTTTTAAACGTATTGCGTATCGCGTTAAAAATTTTGAGGCCATTTCTTCATTTTAAAAATTATTTTAAAAAACTTAGGTTCTTTCTTAAACTTTGTGATAAATATTCGGTTCTTTCGCGAATTTTGTGACAAATCACATTCTTTTGCGGTGAAGAGAATCGATTAGCTTA
>JAGLQQ010000193.1 GCA_023136735.1 Candidatus Omnitrophota bacterium
TACCCAAAAACACAACGAATATTTGCCTAAATCAGGACGTTGATGTGCAGGATTGCACATCAAGACTTCATAAAAATGAAGCCTGATAAGGTGAGATTCATGACGAATCTCATCCAACGCGCTTAAAAATTCCCCCATAATCTTTATTCGAAGTCCACACTAAATAAGAAAGAGCCTATAAAACAGTTGACAGTCAAAACTAATTTTGTTATCCTAAATATAATAAAAGTAATAATCTAATTACTTAACCATATCATTTCTAGGGGGTTATTAACGAAGGGGGAACAATGGATAAGGAATTTGTTGGCCAGGGTATTCCGTTTGATCCGATCGACCCGTCTGAGCTTGACTTAAAACAGAAATCTAACTCACCGCAAACACCAGCTGATGGTGAAAAAGTTGAAAAACCGCAAAAAAAGAGTTCGCCTATAATCACTATTCTGCTTGTTGTTTTTTTTATTGCCGCTTCAGTAGGTGCTGTAGTATTATATTTTCTGAAGCAATCTGAGCTTGACAAAAGGTTGGCTGTTGAGAAAAGGCTAGAACAAGTTGAAACAGAGTACAATGAGCTTGATAAAGAATTAGAAGATACTATGTTGGTTAAAAAACAACTTGAATTTGATCTTGAGCTTGGGCAGGAAAAGTATCGTAAAATTTCAACAGATTATAAAAGTGCTCAGGATGAAAATGAAAAACTTGGTAAAAAGCTTGAAACAAAGATGAAGGTTATTGCTTCATTAAAGTCTAAACTTGAAAAGGAAACAAACGTAAGCACTAAGGTAAGCACCAAGCTTGAAAGAGTGTCGCGTGATTATGACGATATAAAAACACAACTGCTTCAAATCCGTATGGCTAAAGAAGCTTTAGAAAATCGTATAATTCAAATGAGCCGCAAAAATAGAAGAAACTCTGTTGAATTGGAAAAAATAATAGTTGATTCTGATAAACCAGCGCTTAGGGCACCTGAGGCGGGAAGTGTTGTAGGTATAACAACTGCTAAAAAGGCTGATTATACACCACTTGGACCTCCGGCAAAGCTTGAAGGGCAAGTACTGGTTGTTAATAAGGAGTTTGCTTTTGTCGTGATTAATGTGGGTGAAAAAGACGGAATAAAGAATTCAGAAGTGCTTGATGTCTACCGTGGAGCTGAGCTGCTTGGTAAAGTACAGGTTGAAAGGATTTATGATACAATGTCCTCAGCTATAATTTTACCAAAGGTCACTAAAAAGGAAATAAAAGAAGGTGACAGCGTAAAGCTGATGTAATTTAATATTTAAATTTCTGAGCAGAAGAGGGGGAGTTAATAACTTCCCCTTTTTATTCTATTGAAAAATATGAAGACAATAAAAGTTAGAAAAGCAATTAAGATCAAAGGAGAGTGTATAGCTCCTGCGGATAAGTCTGTGTCTCAGCGTGCGGTAATGATTAGCTCTTTGGCAAACTCTCCGGTTAGAGTTGATAATTTTCTTGATTGCGATGATTGCCGCAGGGCAATAAACGCTTTCAGGGCTATGGGGATAAAGATAACTCTTAAAAAAACAGCCGCAAATACGTCGATTTTATATGTGCAGGGCAGAGGTCTTAAAGGACTGAAAAAAGCTAAACATGCTTTATATATAGGCAATTCCGGCACAACGATGAGATTGATAGCGGGGATTCTAGCAGCCCAGGATTTTAAAAGTGTATTGACTGCTGACCCTTCTTTGTCAGTGCGGCCCATGAAGAGAATTACAGGCCCGCTTAAAGCAATGGGTGCGCAGATTAAAGCAAGAATTAAGGCAAAGCAGGAGTATCCGCCGCTTGTTATTTTTGGTAAAGATCTGAGTGCAATCAAGTATTCCATGCCTGTTAAAAGTGCGCAGGTAAAGTCTTGTGTTTTACTTGCCGCAATTTTTGCCAAGGGCACAACCAGGGTAAAAGAGCAGATAAAAACACGTGATCATACTGAGCGGATGTTAAGGCTTTTTAAGTCAGGTATTTCCGTGAATGGCCTGAGCGTAAAAATAAAACAAGTAAAAGAGCTTAAATCACCTGTTAATTTTTTTATTCCGGGAGATATATCTTCAGCAGCCTTTTTTATTGTAGGGGCAACTCTTTTAAGCGGTTCAAGATTAAAGGTGAAGAAAATCGGATTAAACCCCACACGTATTTACTTGTTAAAAATACTCAAGCGCATGGGGGCTAAAATTGAAATCCTTAAAAAGGGTTCTAATCTTAAATCATTTGAACCTTATGCAGATATACGGGTTGTAAGTGCTTCATTAAAATCAACAACAATTAAAGAAACTGAAGCTGCGTATTGCATAGATGAATTGCCGATTTTATGTGTCGCGGCTTGTTTTGCTACTGGAACTACTAAGATCCTAGGTGCTAGTGAACTAAGGATAAAAGAAACCGATAGAATTTATTCTATGGTGACTAATTTAGGGAAAATGGGTGCAGACATAAAAAGTGAGGATAATAACCTTATTATTACTGGTACAGGAGGTCTTCATGGCGCGCAAGTTGAGAGTTTTGGTGATCACCGTACTGCAATGAGTATGATTATTGCTGGATTACTGGCAAGCGGTGAGACTACAGTAAAAAACAGTTCTTGTATAAATAAATCTTTCCCCGAATTTATGAAAATACTTAAAAATATTACAAAATTGACATAAAGTCTTTGTTATGATATAAATATAGTGATTTAAAATCTATAATATCCTAAGGAAAGAAGGGAACTCATGAAGGAAATACTGCAGAGAGTAGTTGCTTTTTTTGAATCAGTAAAGACTTTTTTAGCATTTGATATTGGTATTGATTTGGGTACAGCAAACACTCTTGTCTATGTTAAGGGTGAAGGTATAGTACTCTGTGAACCTTCTGTTGTAGCCATCAAAAAAGGTACTTCACATGTTCTTGCCGTGGGGGAAGAAGCAAAAAAGATGATTGGAAGAACTCCTGGTAATATAGTTGCTATAAGGCCTATGAAGGATGGTGTTATTGCAGATTTTGATATCAGTGAGAGAATGCTGCGCTATTTTATAAGCCGCGTTCATAAACGTAAGCGTTTTATAAAACCGCTTATTGTTATTGCTGTTCCTTCCGGCATTACCGAAGTTGAAAAAAGAGCTGTTGTGGATTCTGCAGAGAGAGCAGGAGCCAGAGAAGTTTTTCTTATTGAGGAGCCCAAAGCCGCGGCTATTGGTGTCGGGCTGCCTGT
>JAGLQQ010000194.1 GCA_023136735.1 Candidatus Omnitrophota bacterium
GGTGTAAACCCATAGAGCTTCACTTGTTTAATTTGACATGAATGTCTAAAATCAATCAATTACTTCGCAGACAGACAGGGAAGACCGACGAGAATGAGTAAAATTTGTTTTTTCAGCTCCTTCCCCAAGAGCCAAAGGATATTCTGCTTAAATCCGGCAGGCCCCCCATTAAGCATAGAGAGCCTGGCGCTGATGTTTGATTTTTTCATCAGCCAAGTACTCATCAAGGGAGATTTGAGGCTTGTTAATGCAGCCTTTCGGCGTAATTTCTATTATTCTATTGGCCACAGTCTGCATAAGCTGATGATCATGCGATGCAAGCATTACAGTTCCCGGGTATTTATCCAGTCCTCTGTTTAAAGAAGATATAGACTCAAGGTCCAGATGGTTTGTCGGTTCATCAAATAAAAGCACATTGCCTTGAGCAAGCATCATGCGCGAAAGCATACACCTGACCTTTTCACCTCCAGAGAGAACTTTCACCTGTTTTAAGGATTCATCACCTGAGAAAAGCATCCGCCCTAAAAATCCCCGGACAAAATTCTCATCCGTATTATCCGAATACTGTCTCAGCCAATCGATTATATTAAGCTCGACATTAAAAAAAGAAGAATTCTCCTTGGGGTAATACGCGCGTCTTGTGGAAGCACCCCATTTAAAAGTCCCTGAATCAGCTTGAGTATTGCCCAGTAAAACTTCAAACAATGTTGCCTTTACAAGATTGTTCGGTCCGACAAAAGCTATTTTATCTCCCTTGTCAACGCGAAAGCTTATATCTGTAAACATCACTTGACCGTCAATAGATTTGCAAAGGTGTTCAACTTCAAGAATATTATTCCCAGCATCCCGCTGCTGTTCAAAGTTGATATATGGATGTTTTCGTGAAGAGGGTTTTATGTCATCAAAAGTAAGTTTTTCCAAGCTTTTTTTCCGGCTAGTTGCCTGTCTTGATTTAGAAGCATTGGCGCTAAAGCGTGAGATAAAATCCTGTAATTCTTTACGTTTTTCGGCAATTTTTTTATTTGATTCACTTCGCTGTCTTAAAGCCAACTCACTTGATTCCATCCAGAATTTATAGTTACCCGAATATATCTGGATCTTGCCAAAATCTATATCTGCTATGTGTGTGCATACTTTGTTTAAGAAATGACGGTCATGAGAAACCACAATAGCTGTATTTTCAAAATTACAAAGGAATTCCTCGAGCCACATGCTTGTTTCCATATCCAGATGGTTTGTCGGCTCATCAAGCAATAGAATATCCGGATTGCCAAACAATGCCTGCGCCAGAAGCACCCGCACTTTTTCCCCTGATTCAAGCTGCTTCATCTTCATCTCATGCATTTCCTCAGCTATCCCTAAATCACTAAGCAGTTTAGCCGCATCAGATTCAGCATTCCACCCGTCAAGATCAGCAAATTCAGCTTCCAATTCAGAGGCAATCATCCCGTCTGCATCAGAGAAATCTTCTTTAGCGTATACTTCATCCTTCTTAACCATGATTTCATAAAGTTTCTTATGCCCCATAATTACGCTCATCAAAACACTGTATTCATCAAATGCAAACTGGTCCTGCTTTAAACTGGATATTCTATGCCCCTTAGTAACCGCAATGTCACCCTTGGTCGAATCTATCTCTCCTGTAAGAATCTTTAAAAACGTGGACTTCCCTGAGCCGTTTGCCCCGATCAAGCCATAGCAATTACCCGGTGAAAACACTATATTGACTTTAGAAAAAAGTTTTCGCCCTCCATACTGCAGGGACACATCATTAGCTTGAATCATTATCAAAACTCCTTAAAGTAGTGAAGCTCTATGGGTTTACACCCATATCATCTTCACGTTTCGCCTTCGGCGTAACATCCGCCTAACACTTGTCCGCCTATCTTTTTGGTGGAAACTGGCGGATAATCAAAGGCAATCATCTATGGGCTCACGCCCATAGAATTCTGCGGCAATAATTAAATAACCCATTATTCACGACAAAGGTTAAAGTGTACACAACCTATGCCGTTTTGTAAAGCGGAAAGTTAGGAATCTATTCGGAATCTATTCTGATTCCTGCAATGTTTGCGGCCCGATAATAATATCCCCTAAGATAAACTCATCCAATCTAAGTCCAAGCTTCATGTATACCTTATCCCTGGTGATTTTTAGAATTGTGTATCCTGAAACCATATCGCCCGTGCGGTATAGTTTATCGGAGATAATAACCATTGGGTCTTTTTCTCCGTATACAAAACCAGCAATTCTGTTCTCCTTGGAAAACATTTTCGAAATAGAACGCTTATATCTTAGCGGAGCCTTTGCCTCATCATAATAGAAGCTTATTAGGGCATACTCAGGATCTGTCTTGGAGCAATAGTTCAGGGCTTTTTTAAAATATTTTTTCGCCTTGGAAAATTCACCGATATTAAGATATGCAATACCGATATTAAAATATGCCTGCCAATGATCCTTTTTGGCTTCTATTATCTTTTCCGCGGCTAATATGGCACGCTTAAAATCTCTTTCATCTTTAGTCTCAATATAAGGACCCATGCCTTTTTCTAAAAAACAACTGCTAAGGGAAATGCTCAATTTTGCCTTAAGCTTATCCGTAATCGGCCTCTTAAGCAAAGAGCTGAACACAGCGATGGCCCTTCCATATTCTCCCTTTTCTAAAAGCTTCTGCCCTCTAAGCAAAAATACAGCGACAGAAGCCGAACTCAGATAGTTTTTGTAGAGCGTAATATCTTCATTCTTGACTTTAAGCGGTTGAAAAACAATGCTCTCCAAAAATTTATTCACCTGCGCTTCAGGAAGTTTTTCAAAGCTATTCTTTTGGCCTACAACATAGCACTGTATCATACGGGGACTTTTTTCTTCCTTAGCAATATAATGTCTGATGATTATAGAGACATCCTCTTTCCCCTGACGAACTAAGTCCTCTGTTTCCATCAGATGCCACTTAAATGACTTTGTGGAAAAGCGGCTTATCTTGCCTGCATAGTATCCCTTGTTTTTAACAGCTTTTCTTTCCTCTCTAAGCCATTTCATGGGGCTTTTAAGCGGAGCGTAGATTGTTCTCAGGTAAACCTCAAACCCAGCTTCCTGGTTAACAAAGTTAAAAACAAAATCATATGTATAATCATCTTGTGTCTCAACAGGCTGCCAATTCGCCGGATGCCTAAACTCCAGTTTTTTGAGTCCGCTCATTTCATATTGAACTGAGCAAGACACCAGGGCGCACGCGATAACGATACCTACTAATGTAAATAATATTTTTCTCATAAATAAATTCCTCTCTCTTAAAAGATTGTATCATCACTAGCATGCGAGGTCAATAGTCAATGGTCAATCTGTCAATGGTCGATCTTACTTCGCCAACCCTACTTCACCAAGACTGCGAAAGGCAATAGGCTATGAAGGACTGCCGGGCAATCACTGGTTTTTTATCATCTTTCACCATCCAACCCCTAACAACATACACATCAAACCCTCTCCATTTGAAACAAAAGCGTTGACAACACTTTTGTTTCAAATCACTGCACACTAATGACCATAGACTATTAACCATTAGCTATTAACC
>JAGLQQ010000195.1 GCA_023136735.1 Candidatus Omnitrophota bacterium
ATAATAGTATTATTCTGAAAATCCTTCTTATAAAGCGTCTGGTCAGCAAAAATTCCGCCGTATTCTTTAGTGATTTGTTTCTCCTCTGGAGTTGGACTGAATCCCGCGGGGCTTACCGGATTACCAAGCAATTCATTGAAAATCACAGACCATTTAAATATTTCCTTGGTAAACATAACTATCTCAGCATAATTATCACGAACCATGCGCTGCTGAAATATTTCAAACCCGTTACATCTATCAATAATTTCTTTTATTTCCATTTACTCTACGCTTCCTGCTATTTTCTTCTTTATTAATTTTCCTAAGCTCTTATTCACATGTTTAAATAAATCATCAGGTTTTACAAGCTTAAAAAATACATTCTCTTCAGTATACCTCCAAAATCCAATTTTTTCAACAAAATACGAGAAATTCAAATTCAAGCTTCAGGGGACAATGACCGAGACTTGGATAACTTTTTCATATAATTCTTTAAGAACCTCTACTCCCTTCATCCCGGGCATGCGCATATCCAGAATCATCATGTCTACTTTCTCCTTAGATCCAAGAATTGCAAGTGCATCTTTACCCCTGTTGGCACTTAAAACATTAAATCCCTGGCGTAAAAAAAAATTTCTTTAAGACCAGAACCATTTCTGATTCATCATCCACAACAAGTATTGTCGACATCCCCCTCCCTTTTCTTTTGCTAAATGCCGAATATGTAAAGGACTAATGTTATTGGATACTAAATGAGTATAAATTACAAATCAGCCGATTGTTTTATCCCGCATGCTTTGAAAACCTCGGCTTTAAAGCCGAGGATGAAAGTAAAGCTAAGAGATTCCGCTCAGAAACCCTGGGCTTTCCTTCGACTAGCTCAGGATGGTGTGCGAAGTCAAACCATAGCCCGGGTGAGCTTCATTGCGAAATTTTTCGATAACCTTATTCATCTCTTCTTTTGTTATTGTTCTCATTACTTTTTCACGCAAAGGCCTTATGCCGGTTACCCCCCTTGTATACCATACGTAAAATTTGCGAAATCTGACCACACCTCTTCTTTCGCCAAAACATTCTACAGATAGATCAAAGTGCCTTTGCATTACATCAGCTATTTCCTCAATAGTAGGGCGCTTAAGCAAAATACCTTTTTCTAAATAAGTAGTAATCTCTTTAAAAATCCAAGGATTACCCAATGCTCCACGAGCAACAAGCAAGCCATCACAACCGGTTTCATCAAACATCTGCTTAGCACGCTTTGCGCTCAGGATATTACCGCTTGCAATCACCGGAATATTTAATCTCTTTTTTATCCGTCCTATCGCCGCATAATCCACTTCTCCTTTGTATGCCTGGACCTTAGTCCTCCCATGAACAAAAAGAACATCTATACCAGCATCCTCCGCATGCATTGCTATTTCACATGCCTCATCACTATTATCCCAGCCAAGCCTGATCTTAACACTTACAGACACTGATGAAGCTTTGACAATAACCTTAAGTAATTTTTTCAACTTACGAGGTTTCTGCAATAACCCTGCACCCTCCCCCCTATTTGAAATTTTTCGCACAGGACAAGCAGCATTAAAATCCAGCATGTCATATTTATATTTATACTCATCCAGTCTCTTGATAGCACTTTTAATGTACTCTTCCTCTTTACTCAAAAGCTGCAATCCAAGAGGCCGATCATTTTCATTAGTACTCAGCAGCTCCATTGTCTGCTTACTTCCATAACTTAAAGACCTAGCATGCACCATTTCCAAAAAGGCATATTGAGCCCCGAATTCACGACTAATAATCCTAAATGGGAGTGAACTAACTCCAGCCATGGGAGCTAAAATAAGCGGATACTTTGAAGCTAGGATTTTTTTAAATTTCATATTATAATAGTCACAATCCCCTAAATATTTCCGGTTTTAAATTTATTTTTCCGTCTATTGCTTTTTCCAATATCGCAAGCAGGCGATTCTTATCACACGGGAAAACCCCCTCTAAAGAAAGATAATTTGACGCATGATTAGAGCGAAATATTGTTTTTTCAAGGTCAAGGCCTTTTATTATCTCATAACTTTGCTCAAGCAATTCTTCGGCCTCAAGTTCCTGAAATTCTCCTCGAGCGGCTTGAGTAAAAAGAGGCGTGCCTGGTATCAGCATAAGACAAAGAAAAGAAAGAAACCTCGGCTGCATTTTATTAATTGCTTTTATCGTATCACGCGCATGCACCTTAAAATTCTGCCTGCCGCCAAGTCCAAGCAATACAATCACCGAAGCCTTAATCCCTATTTTCTGCACTCTGGTTACAGCAGTTATCATCTCATCAACAGTTGATTTTTTCCTGCATTCAGTCAATATATCCTGATTCCCGCTTTCAAGGCCTATATATAATAGTTTAAGTTTATTATCAAATAGCTCTTTAAGATCTGCATCACTACGAACAGTAATATTATATCCATTCGCGTAGCTGCTTATTCTTCTAAGGCTTGGAATATTTCTCTGCAAACTTTTTAATATCACAACAAGCCTACTATTGCCTAGAGCTAAAGCATCACCGTCTATAAGAAATACTTTTCGAGTCTGAGGATAAATATCCGCCCACTGCTTAATATCACTATATATTTCCAGATCCTCTTTTACTCTAAATTCCTTATCCTGATAGGCTCCGCAAAAGGTACAATAATTTGAAGAGCACCCCGTAGTTATCTGCAGAAGGAAACTGGACGATTCCGAAGGAGGTCTAATTACCGGTTCAATAATAGGCATTATAAATTATCCTTTGCATTGGATATAAGAAAAAGGCAGGCTATTTCTTATGAATATTCTCGCAAGAGTCAGTTAATATTTAGCCGAAGAAAAACATATTTGGAAATTTTTTGCCGGCTTTCTTCATCTATTTCAATAAATTTTACACCACACTCATAATGTATCTCAGGATCCCAAGAGACTTGTACTGAATCACACCAGACAACCTGTGCTTTAGCCTGAAAATCAGTTGCATCAGGTAAACTTACAAAAAGAGACAGAATACTGCGTGCTTTAATATCATCATGCGTAAAAAAAGCAATACCTCCTGCACAGATATTTTTAGTATTGCCTGCTTTTCCATTAGATTCTTTATTGATGATCTTATACTTTACCATCGCATTGACACGCGGGAATCTACGCCTGTCTGCACCCATATATCCCTGATCAACATTGTTCATGTTAATTATGATACCCTCTGGGGGGAAATTTGTCAAAAGTTAAAACGAGGCCAAGTTCTTAAGAAAAATCAGTTAATCAAAGTATAATTATTTAGCAAAAGCAATGCCGAGAAATAATAATTCGTTGATTTATCTAAAAAAAGCAACGATCATACCGCGAAAAAACTAAATTTCTTCTCCATCGGCATCATCACCCGTATTATCATATTCTTTATCGTTATCATCTTCGTAAAAGCTTTTGTAACTTCCATTACTTACCTCTAATAGCTCTACCATCCTCTTTAACTGGGGAGGATCAATATTCACAATCTTAAGCTCCTCATCGCAATCACTGCAGAAAACAACATCTCCCAGCTTTAAATCATTATCCCATTCAAAGCTGTCTCCGCATATCGGACATTTAACATGCCTATTACGTGCCATTAACACCTCCTGTTAAAATGTTACTGTTTTTTCTACTCCTACTTTTTTTTTAATACAAAAAGGCCATGTTGTCAAGAGCTTTTTCTCCCATTTTATTTATTTTTTTTGTTGGAAAATTGTTTCTTTCAAAAACTCTCTTTTTCTCCGACAAAACCCGCGAATTTTAGTATAAAAAAAATCACCTGCTTTAGTGCTCAACAAGTGAAGGTCTATGGGTTTACACCCATAGCATCTTCACATTTCGCCTTCGGCGTAACATCCGCCTAACACTTGGCCGCCTATCTTTTTGGCGGAAACTGGCGGATAATCAAAGGCAATAATTAAATACTAATTTAAAAATTTCATTATTGTGCTATAATCCTTCCATGAGAATTAATATTGAAAAAATCATTTACCCGGGCAAAAGTCTTAGCCGCAAAGATAATAAGATTGTCTTGACTGATAGCGGCATAGCGGGAGAAACTGTTAAATGCAGTCTCGTTAAAGATAAGAAGAACTATATACAAGCAAAAACAGATGCAGTAATTACGCCCTCTGCACATCGTAAAGATCCACGCTGCACCCATTTTCATATCTGCTCTGCTTATCAGTATATTGATTACGAACAACAGTTAAAAATAAAAAAGGACCAGTTACAAGAAATATTCTCTAATTTCCCAGGGCAGCTAATTTCTAAAAAAGTGCGTGCCAGTAATATTATTTGGGGATACCGCAATAAGATACACCTGCATATCATCACCGATAACAACACAACTGTCTGCGCTTATCATGCTCCGGGTAAAAGCAATAAATTCACTCCTATCGATCGATGTTTTCTAGCCACAGATTTAATGAACCGGCTTATAAGTGAATTCCTGCTTTGCCTTGCCCCAGGCATGGAAAAATATGTCAATGAAATTACTTTACAAAGAAGCCTTAGCAGTAAAAAGTTTCTGCTCTGCTGCTATGGACCTCTAAAGAAAAAAGAGCTTGAGGTTCTTAATCCGATGCTTGAACTCAAGAATAAGTTCTCACTTGCAGGAATAGTTTATATAAACAAAAGAAAAGCTGAAAAAAGTATTCTTTTCGGCAAAGATCAGCTTTCTGAGAAAGTTGCCGGAAAGACTTTCTTATTCGGCTGTCAATCTTTTTTTCAGATCAATATACCGATGTTAGAACTGCTTATCAAAGACCTAAAGAAAGAACTTCCGCACTCTGCTGAGCAAAGCCTGCTTGATTTATACTGCGGAGTAGGAACCTTTGCAATAGCTCTTTCAGGGTTTTTCCCCAATATTAAAGCAGTAGATTCCTCAAGAGCAAATATCTCTTTTTTAAAGAAGAATATGTCTATCAATGCTATTTCACATATAGAAACTGTCAACGCAAAATGCGCAAATTGGATTAAAAATGCTCAAAAAAAACCGCCTGATACTATCATTGTTGATCCTCCCCGAAGAGGCCTGGAGAATGAGGTCATCGAAGCTATCAACAAAATTAAGCCAGGCCTCATAGCTTACATATCATGTGATCCAGCAACACTTTGCAGAGATCTAAAGAAACTATTTCAGGAATATAGTTTAAGGAATATCAACGCATATGACTTCTTCCCTCACACACCTCATATTGAGACACTGTCAATCTTAGAAAAAAAATTAGCT
Source organism: Candidatus Omnitrophota bacterium (assembly GCA_023136735.1). Taxonomy (GTDB): domain Bacteria; phylum Omnitrophota; class Gorgyraeia; order B26-G9; family B26-G9; genus JAGLQQ01. The sequence continues at coordinate 5,246 of JAGLQQ010000195.1, forward strand.
TGATAACTTTTTATATTAAACTGCCGCACAATTAGACTTTTCTTTCAAAAATATTGAAAAAATACTTTTTAGTG
>JAGLQQ010000196.1 GCA_023136735.1 Candidatus Omnitrophota bacterium
ATCGCAAAAATTAAAAACAGATTACTAAGATTAAACAAAAAGATAATCGCCAGTACTTTAGGATGCCTAGCAAATTAGGTTATGAGTTTAATCTATGTACTCCCTGGCAGAGAAAACAATCACCGTAATCAGGTATAATCCATAATTATATATGATGATTATACCAGGAGTATCTGATGAACGAAAAAAAGGTAATGAAACTGGTTCATGAACTGCTAATCGAAATGGGAGAAGATCCTGATCGAGAAGGACTAAAAAAAACACCTCAACGAGTTGCCCGCGCACTGGAATTCCTCACTCAGGGCTACAAAGCAAAACCTGCGGACATAATTAACAATGCGATTTTTCAATCTGAAGCTAACAACATGATCATTGTCCGCGATATAGAGATATACAGTCTTTGCGAACACCATCTTTTACCATTTTACGGACGCTGCCACATAGGATATATCCCTAAACAGCAGGTTTTAGGAGTAAGTAAGATTTGCCGCTTAGTTGATATATTTGCCCGCAGAATACAAATTCAGGAAAGATTAACCTCCCAAATCGCACATGAAATCATACACAGCATTGATGCTGAAGGTATCGGGGTGGTTATTGAATGCCGACATCTATGTAAAATGATGCGAGGAGTAGAAAAGCAAAATTCGATCATGACAACTTCTTCTGTATTGGGATCATTCCGGGAGCAGGCAGCCACAAGATCTGAATTTCTCACTCTTATAAACAGAACTGTTTAGTAATCTTAGGCAAAAACTACGCTTTATTCTTTTCTTCTGTCCATTTTCTCTTTTAAAGTGCTACAGCCTTTTCCTTTATTCACTTCATCCTCAATAAAAGCTTTAAGCTTGTTAAAGGCACTCTCATTAAATTCAATAAAACGTATTCTGGTTGGATAAAGCGGTTTGTGGGCATCAGCAGGAAAATCACTTGTCACCTCACCCAGAGCCTTAAGACGTTTATTCGGATACATCGGCAAGCTAATACTCATTTCCATTGCTGTGCCTTTAGGAAAATTCTTTTCTGCCATAACAAGCAACCCACCGGCGCTAATATCTTTAGTTAGAGCATAATTATAATTTCCTATGCCGCCGGTATCTTCTTTTGGCCTGTAATTAACAAGATATGTTACTTTTAAACGATAGAAATTCCGTCTTCCTAAATGATTCTTCCTGTTCATATTGACCTCCTCAAAAAGATATCGTTGAGAGCAAAACAAGCATTGGTCTTCCTAAACAACCCTATGTCCCCTAATAATTATAAGGGTATTTACGGCCGACATGTTTTTCCAGCTTTTTATTTTTATATATTTCAGGCAGCATATTATTTTGCTCTTTTGTTAGAATACTCTTTATTCTTGCATACGCGCCAATAAGCCTCTTTGTTTTATTTTTTTTAAGTTCGAATTTTTGATCGACAAGCTTATTCATTAATTTTAAATCAACTTTATCTTCCTTTAAGCCCATTTTTATGTCCAGTGAAATAATCATAATTTCCGCTTCTGCCCTAATTACTGCTTTCTTGGCGTTAATTTTCTCCTCTACTATTTTTTCCACCTGAGTATCGCTTAGCTTTAGCTGCTCATTAGCTTTAAGAATCTGGTGAGATTTCTTAAAGAAATTAGATGAAGACTTTTCTTGGCCATATTTATTAGATTTAGAATCAAAAGCATATAAATCTCCACAAGCAATGACTAAAACCATAGCGCAAACAATTACTAAAATAATCCTTTTCTCCATTTTTCCCTCTCCTTATTTTTGACTTGCAATAGAAATTTTCCTAGTCCCTCTTTTTGTATCTTAAAATTATATTTATAATTACAAAGCAGTTTTAGGTCTTGCCCAGGACACAATACTACAACCTTCTTTACAATGCGTAACCGGACGCATCATGAATTTTACAGTAATATCCATATATTGCACCCCCTTTTATATTCAATTTAAGGTTTCCCTTTAAATAGATTTTACTATAAAATAAGTAAATTCTCAACGAATCTATAATCTTT
>JAGLQQ010000197.1 GCA_023136735.1 Candidatus Omnitrophota bacterium
TATAGATTATCTGATAATTTATATTTATTAAGTGTGTATTATCAAATAATGCAGGAGGGGTATTATGATTTATCCTAGGTTGATAACCAAAAAAATAGTTGAGCGTTTATCAGATCCTGATATTCTTATTTTAGTTGGGGCAAGGCAAGTGGGAAAAACAACCATATTGAAGCAGCTAAAAGAGTCTTTAGCCGCTCAAGGAGAACGGACAGAATTTATTAATCTTGAAGATTTAGAATATGTTAAATTATTAGATGAAAGCCCTAAAAATCTATTCAAAATAATAGCTGTGCCAACGCAAGAAAAGGTATTTATTTTTGTTGATGAAATTCAATATCTTGAAAATCCAACCAATTTCCTTAAATATATTTATGATGAGTTTAAGGATAAGGTTAAACTTATTGTCTCGGGATCGTCAGCTTTTTATATCGATGAAAAATTTAAAGATTCACTCGCGGGAAGAAAAATCATATTTCCAGTTCATACTCTTAGTTTGCCGGAAATGCTTATTTTTCAGGGGTATGAGAATTTAGCCGAAAAAACAGCGTTTAAAATAAGGTCTAAGGATATATTCCTGGAGGAGCTTCCGCTTAAAGAAAAAGAAAAGGTTAGTGCTTGTATCAACAGCCTTCTTATTTTTGGAGGGTATCCCAGGGTTGTCTTAGAAAAAGATGTTTCTAGGAAAAAGGAGATAATAGAAGAAATAGCTTTATCCTATATAAAAAAGGATGTGCTGGAAGCAAATATTAAGAGAGTTAATAAATTTTATGAACTTTTTAAGCTGCTAAGTTCTCAAGTAGGAAGTTTGCTTAATGTTAATGAACTTTCTAATACACTTAATATATCTCAGACTTCCTTAAATAATTATTTGCATGTAATGAGAAAGTCATTTCATATTGTTCTTATTCGGCCGTTTTATAAGAATTTGAGGAAAGAATTAACTAAAATGCCCAAGGTATATTTTATGGATTTGGGATTGAAGAATTTTTTTCTTAAAGATTTTACCCCGCTTGCCTCGCGTGAAAATCCTGGTCCTTTATATGAAAATTTTATATTCAAACAATTCGCGGAATTGTTTTTCCCCGACGATATAAGATTTTGGAGGACACAAAGTGGTAATGAAACAGACTTTATTTTAGATGATAAAATAGCTTGTGAAGTGAAATTTAATATTAATAATTTTTCAGCAGCAAAGTATAAAATGTTTTTGACTAGCTATGATGATTTCACTCTAAATGTAATATATCATACCGGGATAGTGAAGGATAATGCCCTTAAAGATAAGCGTTTCAATTTTGTAAAACTGTAAATCATGACGAAGCAGCTGAAACAAGTCGTGAGATTTTTTTACCAGATGATGTGAAATATTTCGGAAGGGCTTTTGGTTGCCGGGCATATTTTTGATTTTGCAAAGAAAAAGCTGTGAATTTCAATTTAAAAATTAAGCTAGGATCAGATAATTAATGAAGTTAGTCGAATATTCAAAAAAGTATATCCATTATTATTTCGATGATTTGCCTGAGCTTATAGAGGACATTTTTAGACAGAACAAGATAAAAAGATTTGCTGATTTAGGCTCGGGAGACGGCTCAATATTATTTGCTTTATTAAAAAAAGGCCTTCTGGATGGTGTTGAAGACATTACGGCTGTAGATATTTCAGTTGATCGGATAAATAATGTAAAAAATATCAGCGATAGAATATCATGTATTGTCGCTGATGTGGGTGATTTGCGGATGATTGATAGTGGAATTATCGATTTTGCTGTATCAAATCAGGTGATTGAGCATATGCCTGAAGAAGAAGGCTTGATTAAAGAGGCTTTTCGAATATTATCTAAAGATGGAATATTCTATCTTTCGACAGTTTTTAAGAAGTGGTATGGCTGGTATTTCTATCGTTGTAATGGTAAGTGGGTTCTAGATCCGACACATTTAAAAGAATATACAGATGAAGCTCAACTTCTAGATAAAATTAGAAAGTATAATTTTCATGTGTTAGTGAATAAAAAAAACATGTATTGGTTTGCTATCTCGGATTTTGTTTTGAAACGGATAGGTATTAAGCATACCGCTTATAATAATAAGTTTTTAAAATTACTTAGATGCATTAAAATTCCGATCATTGGATACTATAATTGGGAAATTGTTTTGAGAAAGAATAGTTAAGAATGCTGGATTTAAAAAGTATAGCAAAAGAGAAGGTGAGTGTTTGTATCCCTGTTTATAATGGTGCGGATACCATTGCTCAAACAATACAAAGTATATTAGCTCAAACGTTTAAAGACTTTGAATTGCTGATTGTTGATAATGCTTCTACTGATAATACAGTAGATATAGTTAGATCTTTTCCGGATACTCGGATTAAACTGCATATAAATAAAGAGAATTTAGGTTGTGGTGGGAATTTAGACCAGTGTAAAAAAATAACAAGCGGCGATATAATTTTCTATATCTCAGCAGATGATATTGCTGATAAAAATGCTCTCCAAAGGGTTTATGATGCATTTTTGCATTCAAAAGATATTGGCATAGTAAGTAGAACATATTATTGGTTTTGCGAGGATGTTTCTAAAGCGGTCAGAGCTGAGCAGCAATTTCAGGAAGATTTAACGGTATCAATTAATGACTCCTATGAAAAAGTAAAAAGTGTTATTGCACTGTCTGGTCAGATTTCTGGGATAGCTTTTAGGAAAAAATTTATGAAATATTCTTTTTCTAATATATATTTTGTTGAAATGGCTTCGATGGTTATTTCGGTACTAAAGGATGCTAAAGCAATAATTTTAAAAGATAATATTGTCGCGGTGCGTACTGGAAGCAGCTGTTGTAATCCAGTCTTATTTGAGAATTCGCCAATGATTACTTGGTATAATTTAATCAATGAGAAATTCAAAGAAGATAAATTTAAAGAACTTAAAAAATATTTAGTTAAAAATTATATTGCAAATAATTTCGTTGGGTTAGTCCAGATAAAGAATTTTGGAACTTTTCGCCAGTTGTTTAGAGAAATATACTACTTGATGAAAATGAAATGGACAAATATATTTAGTCTAAAATTCTGGTTTTTTTCAATAGGGTCGATAATTATGCCAGGTTTTATTTTAAATAAATCAGTCGTATTTTATAAAAATAAAATTAACTTCTTGTTTTTAAGAAATATAAAAATAAGCTGATTAAGGAGGGGCAATGAAAGTAGTAATTTTATGTGGTGGACGAGGGACAAGACTTAGTGAAGCTACTGAATCAATCCCAAAGCCAATGATCGAAATAGGAGGAAAACCTATTTTATGGCATATTATGAAGATGTATTCTTCTTTTGGCTTTAATGATTTTATTCTTTGCTTGGGATATCGTGGATATGTAATAAAAGAATATTTTTCTCACTATTTTTTGCACATGAGCGATGTGACGATTGATATGGAACAAAATCATATGCAGATACATTCGACAACATCGGAGCCCTGGAAAGTTACAATGGTAGATACCGGCATCAATACTATGACCGGAGGGCGTTTGAAAAGAATAAAAAAATATATAGGTAACAAGGCTTTCATGATGACTTATGGGGACGGGGTGTCCGATATAGACATTGGAAAGCTTGTAAAAGCACATCAAGCGAGCAAAAAACTCGCTACTCTAACTGCGGTACAAACAGCCGGAAGATTCGGAGTTTTGGATATTCAAAAAGACGCAGTTAAGAGGTTCTTGGAAAAACCCAAAGGTGATGGCAGCAGTATAAATGCCGGATTTTTTGTTTTAGAGCCGCAGGTATTTAAGTATATTAAAAAAGGTGATTCTACTATTTGGGAAAGAGGACCGCTTGAATCTTTGGCTAGGGATAAACAATTAGGGGCTTATAAACATAATGGTTTTTGGAAGTGCATGGATACCTTAAGAGATAAAATAGATTTAGATAACATGATCGATACTGAAGATGCTCCGTGGAAGATGTGGAAATAGGAGATTGTTTATGGTAAGTAAAAAATTCTGGAAAAATAAGAAGGTTTTGGTAACAGGCCATGTTGGTTTTCTTGGTTCTTGGATAACGAACACATTGCTGGAATCAGGAGCTAAAGTGGTTGGGTTAGATATAGTTAAAAGACCCAAGGGGTCCATTTTGAATTATAAGAGCAAAAATTTAAGATCAATTAAAGCAGATGTTGCTAATCTTAAAATACTTTTAAAAATAGTTTCGACTTATAAACCGCAGATTATTTTTCACCTGGCTGCTGAAGCAATAGTGTCAAGAGCAAATAAAAATCCCCTCAGGGCTTTTAAATCAAATATTGAAGGGACATGGAATATCTTGGAGATAGCGCGCAAAAGAAAATCAATTCAAGCTATTGTGATGGCCTCGAGTGACAAAGCTTATGGTGCACATGAAACATTGCCTTATAAGGAGGAGGCTGCTTTAAAAGGAAATCATCCATATGATGCATCAAAAAGTTGCGCTGATTTACTTGCGTATACGTATTATCATACATATGGAGTGCCTGTTTGTGTTACACGCTGTGGCAATATTTTTGGCCCGGGAGATCACAATCTATCTAGGATCGTTCCTGATGCGATGCGTTGTGTTGCTAAAGATAAAAAATTACTGATTCGCAGTGATGGAAAATTTACAAGAGATTATGTGTATGTTGAAGATATTGTAAAAGGCTATCTTTTGCTTGCTCAAATGATGAAAAAGCTGAAACTTGCCGGAGAAGCATTTAATTTTAGCGATGAAAACCCCCTATCAGTTTTAGATTTAGTTAAGAAAATTTATAAAATAGCCGGTAAAAAGGCAAATTACCAGATTCAAAATATTGCAAAGTATGAAATAAAGCATCAATACTTAGCTTCTGGCAAATCAAGGAGATTGTTAGGGTGGAAACCGGCTTATTCGTTAGACGCGGGAATTAAAAAAACAATAGACTGGTACACTGAATTTTATAAGAGAAAGTAGTATCTTTTAGCATTTCTATACTGTTGGAGGTAGTCTATAATGAAGCAGAAAAAATTACTTTCTAATGCAGCGCATCGCATTGAAGGCCAACCGATGTTTAAGCTCTTGGATAAGGCGCAGAAATTAGAGCAGCAAGGTGAAAGTATTATTCATTTTGAAATCGGTGACCCTGATTTTGCTACCCCGAATCATATTATTGAAGCTGCGTATCAAGCGATGAAGGATGGAGAGACTCATTATACCAGCTCTATGGGGCTTTATGATATGAGAGTGGCTGCTGCAGAGGCTACTAATGCCTCACGTGGTTTTATGCCAGACCTTGATCAGGTGCTTATTACTCCGGGTGCTAATATGATAATATATCTGGTTGTTAAATGTTTGGTTAATCCGGGGGAAGAAGTTATTTTACCTGATCCGGGGTTTCCCACTTACTATTCGGTTTTAAAGTTTTGTAATGCAGTGCCTGTATCTGTGCCTTTAAGAGAAGAAAATAAGTTTAGAATGACCCCAGGTGATATTCGCAGGGCTATTACATCTAAAACAAGACTTATAATTATTAATTCTCCAAGTAATCCAACTGGTGCGGTAATGACTGCAGAAGAAATCGATGAAGTATATAAAATAGCTGTGGATAATGGTGTTTATTTGCTGAGTGATGAGATATATTCGAGGATGATGTACGATGGAGGGAAGTTTTATAGCCCTTCATCTAATGATCATTGCTCTAAAAATACAATACTTCTGAACGGATTCAGTAAGGCCTTTGCTATGACAGGATGGCGTTTAGGGGTTGCTATTGGGCCGAAAGAGGTTATTGAAAAAATGGGGTTGTTAGTTCAGACTTTATGTTCCTGTGTGCCTCCATTTATCCAAAGAGCAGGGATAGCTGCGATAAATGACGATCAAACAGAAATCAGGAAAATGATAGATACGTATAAACAGAGACGTGATTTATTAGTAGCTGGTTTAAATGCTATTCAAAAACTAAGCTGTTTGAAAAGCGAAGGAGCTTTTTATTTATTTCTAAATATTAAACGGACGGGAATGACTAGTGAGGAGTTTGCTGATTTTATGCTTGAAAAAGCAAGAGTTGCTTTGTTACCAGGTACAAATTTTGGCGATTTTGGTCAAGGATATGTTCGTTTGACCTATGCTACTGGGACTGAGCAGATAAAAGAGGGTATTAAGCGAATAGAAAAAGCAATGAAAAGTATTTAGACTTAATCTTAGGAAGGTTTATATGAAAATCAGAGTAAGTGATTATATCGCGGAATTTATTTGTAAATATGGAGTAAAAGATGTTTTTATGCTTTCAGGCGGAGGGATAATGCATCTGACAGATGGGCTTGCTTGTAATAAAAAATTAAATGTGTTCTGCTTGCATCATGAACAGGCTGTTTCAATGGCAATTGAAACTTACGCGAGAACCACAGGTAATTTTGGAGTAGGATATTTTACTACCGGACCCGGGGCGACTAATTCCTTGACTGGCTTAGCCGGGGCATGGCTTGATTCTGTGCCGTGTTTGTTTATTTCTGGGCAGGTAAAAAGACGAGAAACTGTTTTAAAAGCTAAAATTCCAGGACTTAGACAAATTGGGGTACAGGAAATAAATATTGTCCCTATAGTCGAATCTATAACAAAATATACAGCTTTTGTAGATAAACCAGAAGACATCAGGTATCATCTTGAAAAAGCTGTTTATCTGGCAAAAAAAGGCAGGCCAGGACCTGTTTGGCTGGACATTCCTTTGGATGTGCAAGGGGCAATCATTGATGCTAAAAAGTTGAAATCCTTTCAGCCGCCCAAGTCTAAACGGAGTAAAATTGATGCTAAAAAAATTGAAAAATTGATTGAATATTTTTTGTTAGCAAAAAGACCAGTAATTATGGCTGGGCAAGGAGTGAGGATATCTAGAGCAATTGATCCACTTCTAAAATTAGCAAAAGAATATAAAATTCCGATTGTAACCACTTATCTTGGGATAGATATAATTGATAGTAATCATCCCCAATATGTTGGAAGGATCGGCATAAAGGGCGATAGAGCCGGAAACTTGGCGACTCAAAACTCTGACCTTTTAATAATTATCGGAACTAGCCTGCCGGTAGCTGAAATCGGTTATGAGTATAAACAATTTGCCAGAGAAGCTAAAAAAGTTGTAGTTGATATTGATACTTCATCACATAAGAAAAAAACTATAGATATTGATTTATTAATTGCTAGTGATGCTAAAGCATTTATTGATACTATGGTTAAAAAGCTAAATAGCACAAAGATATTTTTTGATAAGACCTGGCTTAAAACTTGTGTTGGCTGGCGAAACAAATATCCTGTTTGCCTGCCAGAATATAAAAAGCTAAAAGGTAAAATAAATATTTATACGCTTATTGATGAGCTTTCAAAAAAGCTTAACTCAAGAGATGTGGTTGTTACTGACGCGGGATCTGTTTTTTATGCCGGGTCTCAGGGCGTAAAGATTAAAAAAGGTATGCGCTATATTACATCCGGTGGTTTTGCTACTATGGGATTTAGCTTGCCGGCTAGTATTGGAGTAAGCGCCGCAAGAAAAGGTAAAAGGGTAATGTGTATTACAGGAGATGGTTCTTTTCAGCAGAACATACAGGAGTTGCAATCTGTGATTCATTATAAGCTGCCAATCAAAATATTTATTTTAAATAATGAAGGATATTTATCAATTCGTTTTACGCAGAATAAATATTTCAAAAATAGACTAATTGGTGAAGGATTCAAATCAGGTGTTTCTTTTCCAGACAATAAAAAAATTGCTAACGCCTATGGAATGAAATATATAAAAATCAGTGATAATAAAAAAATAGCCGGACAATTAGATCAAATTCTAAAATATAGGGGGCCTGTTTTATGTGAGGTCATTTGTCCTCCAAAGCAGCTAATAATTCCAACAGTTGCATCGACTAAGCAAGCTGATGGTAGTATGGTTTCAAAGCCGCTGGAAGACATGTTTCCATTTTTAAGCAGAAAAGAGTTTCTGTCAAATATGACAGTAACTCCATGCCAAGAGTAAAAAGCTAATGGGTCAAGAAAAACAACATATTCTTATTACAGGAGTGAGGGGCTTTGTCGGAAGAAATCTTGTTGAATTTTTAACCAGAGATTATTCTGATAAGTATAATCTGTTTGCCCCAACGCATGCAGAACTAGAGCTGCTTGATCATGTTCAAGTAGAAGATTTTGTTAGCAAGAATCAAATTGATTGTGTTATTCATTGTGCTAATGTTGGTGGCTCAAGAAAAACAGCGTATGATATAGAGCAAAGTGAAGTAATTACAAAAAATCTAAGAATGTTTTTTAATCTTGTAAAAGCTTTGCCGGAAGATAAAAGAATAATTACATGCGGTTCTGGGGCTGAATATGATTATAGGCATTATATTCCTAAAATGAAGGAAAGGTATTTTGGCAGCTATATTCCTAATGACCAGTATGGGTTTTCTAAGTATATTTGTGCTAAATACATAGAAAAAAGACAAAATGCGGTTAATTTAAGAATATTCGGGGTTTTTGGCCGTTATGAAGACTATACTTACAGATTTATATCAAATGCAATAGTCAAAAATCTTTTGAAATTGCCGATTGTTATTAATCAGAATATTGAATTTGATTTTATATATGTAGATGATCTTGTGAAAGGAATAGTTTTTTTTATCGATTATGAAAATAAATATAAATCATATAATTTAACAACAGGGAATAAAATAGACCTGGTGTCAATTGTTAATAAGATTAATGCTATTGCGGATAATAAGTCAAAGATCACCGTCAAGAATCCCGGGTTAAATACAGAGTATAGTGCGGACAATACAAGATTCCTAAAGGAGTATCCTGATTTTAGGTTGACAGCTTTTGATGCAGCTTTAAAACAGTTATATGACTGGTATAAAGATAATATTAACGATATAGATGTAATTGCTGTGAAGGCGGATAAGTACATCAAATACTGTAAGACGAAAAAATAATCATGACGAGACAAGAAAAAATAAGAAAAGAAATATTAAAGCAGGTTGTTAAATTTCATAAAGCAGAGCAAAAGCAGAAATTTGTCGCAGGAAAGACAAATGTCAGTTATGCCGGCAGAATTTATGATGAGAAGGAACTTGTTAATTTAGTTGATAGCTCGCTTGATTTTTGGCTAACCGCAGGTCGTTTTGCGAAAAAGCTTGAGAAAGATTTGGCATCTTTTCTGGGTGTAAAATACAGTTTGCTGGTTAATTCAGGATCTTCAGCTAATCTTTTAGCAATCAGCGCTTTAACATCGCCGTTTTTAAAGGATAAAAGGTTAAAACCGGGTGATGAAGTTATTACCACTGCTTGTGGTTTTCCAACAACGCTAAATCCTATTCTGCAGAATAATCTTGTGCCTGTTTTTGTGGATGTTGAGCTGGGGACATATAATATTGATCCTAAAAAAATAGAAAAGGCGATTTCTAAGAAAACCAAAGCAATTTTTATTGCGCATACATTAGGTAATCCAGCCCAGATAGATAGAATTATGGGACTTGTTAAAAAATATAAACTTTGGTTTATAGAGGATAATTGCGATGCGTTGGGTTCTAAATATAAGGATAAATATACAGGAACATTTGGACATATTTCTACATGTAGTTTCTATCCAGCGCATCATATAACTATGGGAGAAGGAGGAGCAGTCTTAACCAACAATGCTTTACTTAATCGAATAGTTTTATCTTTGCGAGATTGGGGTCGTGATTGCTGGTGTGAGCCAGGACATGACGATACCTGCTGTGCTCGCTTTGATCAAAAATTCGGGGATCTTCCTCATGGGTATGATCATAAATATGTGTACTCACATATTGGCTATAATCTAAAAGTTACTGATATGCAAGCCGCTATTGGTTGCGCCCAGCTTAAAAAATTAAAATCATTCATAAGAACAAGGCAGGATAATTTTAAGTATCTTCATGAAAATTTGAGTGAGCATAAAAAATGGTTATTATTACCTGAGCCAACTAAAAATTCTAAGCCAAGCTGGTTTGGTTTTCCGATTCTGGTTAAGGAATCTGCTCCGTTTAAAAGATCGGATATTATAGGCTATCTTGAAAAAAATAAGATTGCTACGAGAATGCTTTTTGGCGGTAACTTGCTAAGACAGCCGGCGTATTCAGATATTAAATGTCGAGTTGTTGGAAAATTAGATAATACGGATAGAGTTATGAATGATTTGTTCTGGATAGGTGTCTATCCGGGCATTGATAAGCAGAAAATCAAATTTATAATTAGTAAGTTTAAAGAATTTATAAGCGAATTCTAGTTTTATAAATTAGGGATAATATGGATAAAAAATCAACGGAGTTTTTTTTTATTGCAAATAATAATATCGGGGATTCTGGGTTGAGCGGTGGTTGCAGGATTTTCATTGAACTGGCTAGATATTGGAAAGAGTCTATTGATTTAAAGATAATTGCTACAGAGGAAGCCATTACGGTTTGTAAAAACTATGGGTTGCAGGATCTTAGGTTCTATAAATCGTCCAGTAAATTAGGATTCAAGAATGTTTTTACCTTAAGGGCTGTTTTTGCTAATTTTTTTAAAAAATTAACAAACGGTATATTATTTGTATTAAGAAATAAATTATTATTCAAAAATAATCC
>JAGLQQ010000198.1 GCA_023136735.1 Candidatus Omnitrophota bacterium
TTTGACCTTGTGGCTGAAAATACCAAGGCAAAGGGTGCTGTTCTTAAGCTTAATCAGATCCCAGGCATGGAAATAGAAATCAAACACATTGAAGCTAGATAATAAAAATCTCACTAAAATTCAAATAAAAACCTTAGATGTTAAAAAAGATAAGACTGTGCTGGCTTTAGGAGCGGAATTAAAAGCCAATTTTTGTATTATTCAAGGGCGCACTGCTTTTTTGTATTCTGGGTTTGATGATCTAAAAAATCCTTTTTTTTTCAATAAGTACAAAAAAAGCCTAGATACACAATTAAAGAAACTTTCAAGAAAACCACAGCTAATTGCGCATGATTTAAATTCATCATTCTTTAGTACAAGGCTTGCCAAAGAGCTAAAAGAAAAAAGTCTCAAATCCAGCAGGATTGCCCCAATTCAGCATCATTATGCCCATGTTGGGGGAGCATTGGCCTCTCTTGATATTTTGGATAAAACTGTTATAGGGATATCTTGTGACGGTACAGGGCTTGGTGATGACGGTAAGGTCTGGGGTTGTGAGTTTATAGTCTATGAAAAAAAGGATTATAATAGACAGGGGCATCTTAATGAAATTGCCTTGCCGGGCTCTGATAAGGCGGTTCATGAGCCATGGAGAGTAGGAGTGGCATTGTTATATAAGGTTTACGGTAGAAAGTTGCTTTCTTTGAAACTACCCTGGATAAAAAATAAAAAGTACATTATAAATATTCTGATAGATATGATAGAAAGGGATGTCAATACGCCGCTTGCAACAAGTGCTGGGAGACTTTTTGATGGGGTTGCCGGTATTTGCGGTTTGTGTTTTAAAATAAAATATGAGGCTCAAGGTGCAATAACTTTGCAAAAATATGCCCAAAAGGCTATACTGCGACAAAGAGGATCTTATGAATTCTCTATAAAAAAAGAAAATGGGCTTTTTGTCATAAATACTGATGAAATGATTCGCGCAATAGTGGATGACTTAGTAAAAAAGAAAAGTATTGATGATATTGCAGCGTGTTTTCATAACACATTTTCCCAAATGCTTATTACCATGTGTGTAAAAATCGGTAGTCGTGATAAAATTAATAATGTGGTTCTTTCTGGGGGTGTGTTTTTTAACGAGATTATTTCAAAGCAAGTAACTGCTGGCCTGAATAAAAGGGAATTTAATGTGCATATCCCGGAAAAATTGTTTTTAGGTGATACTGGATTATCTTTAGGGCAGGCTGTTATAGCAGCGTATAGCGTTTAGAAACCGAGGGATGAAGGACGCAAAAGCAGTTATGAATTATGAATTACGAATTACGAATGAAAAACTGAAGGATGAAGGATGAACGCTGCGCTAGGACGAGGGACGCAAATCAAGTAAAAAGTAAGAAGGCAAAAGAAGGGAAAAGCGGGTTGACTAATGGTCAATGGTCAATGGCTGATAGGAAAAGCAAAAACTGAAGGAGGATGTACAAAAAAGAAAAAACAATGTTGAGTTTTTAACTTGTAAATTAGTACTTATTGCTTATGGCTTATAACTTATAACTGGGTGTAATATATGTGTTTAGGAATACCTGTGAAAATTAAAAGTATCAAGGGTAATGCGGCGGTTGTATCAGCCGGAGGTGCCCAAAGAACTATTGGCATTGAGCTTACGCCGGATGTTAAGGTAGGCGATTATGTACTGCTCCATGCTGGTTTTGCTATTGAAGTTATTAGCGAGAATGATGCAAAAGAAACATTAAAACTCCTCAATGAAATGTTTAAAAAATAGGTGATAGGGTGTAGGGAATAAAAAAGAGAAGCTGGATAAAAGTTCATAAAGTTTTTAAAGTGAAAAAGATTTGTAACTCTTAGACTCTTAGACTTTTAGACTAATACAAGGAAATGTGT
>JAGLQQ010000199.1 GCA_023136735.1 Candidatus Omnitrophota bacterium
ATGAAATATGTTGATGAGTTTAGAAATAGCAAAGTAGCGAAGAAGCTAATCGAATTGATAAAAGAAAAGGCAAAAGATATCAAGACAGATGTGGCTTTGATGGAGGTATGCGGTACTCATACGGTGGCTATGTTCCGTTATGGTATTCGCAAAATACTGCCCCTGAATATTCGTGTGATTTCCGGGCCTGGATGCCCGGTTTGTGTTACATCTCAAGCGGATATAGATAAGGCCATAGGATTTTCTAATTTAGAGGGGACAATTATTACGACATTTGGGGATATGATGAAGGTCCCCGGGACTAAATCTAGTTTGCAGGATTTAAGGGCGCAGGGCAGAGATATAAGGGTTGTCTATTCGACGCTTGATGCACTGCAGATTGCAAATGATAATAAAGATAAAAATGTTATACATATCGCGATTGGCTTTGAAACAACAGTGCCGACCATTGCAGCGGCTATATTAAGGGCTAAGGCACAAAAGATGAAAAATTTCTATATAATGCCGGCTCATAAAATAATTCCGCCGGCATTAAAGATCCTAGCAGGCTCTGCAAAAAGCAAAATTGGCGGATTCCTTCTGCCAGGTCATGTAAGTACTATAATCGGGCCGAAGCCGTATCAATTTTTGGCAAAAAAACATAAGACTCCCTGTGTGATCGCCGGGTTTGAAGCTATTGATATTCTGCTGTCAATTAATATGCTGCTTGAACAGATTATTAATAACGATCCAAAAGTGCAGACACAATATTTCCGTTGTGTTCATCCTAAAGGTAATATTAGTGCTCAGAAAATTATCAATAAGGTTTTTCAAGTGGGGGATGTGCAATGGCGAGGATTGGGATTGATGCCTAAGAGTGGTTTGTTTTTACGTAAGGCTTTTAAAAGTTTCGATGCTATGGAAAAATTTCCTGTAAAAACTCTAAAACAGAAAAAAACCGCATGTAAATGCGGAGATGTTCTGCAGGGTATAATCACTCCGGAAAAATGCCCATTATTTGCCAAAATTTGCAATCCGCGTATGCCGATTGGTCCTTGCATGGTGTCCTCAGAAGGGGCTTGTTCGGCTTATTATAGATATGGAGGAAAACGCAGTGGATGATAAAATAATAACATTGTCGCATGGAAGCGGCGGAAAGCTCATGCAGGAGCTTATAAATAATCTAATACTTGCAGAGTTTGGAAATACTATACTGAATAGGCTTGATGATAGTGCTGTTTTTGAAATAAGAGATGAAAATAAAAAAATGGCATTTACTACTGATTCCTTTGTCGTTGATCCTATATTTTTTCCCGGCGGCGATATCGGCAAATTAGCGGTTTGCGGTACTGTAAACGATCTATCGATGATGGGGGCAATCCCGAAATATTTGAGCGCAGGCGTGATTATAGAAGAAGGTTTTGCTATTGATGATTTGAAGAAGATTATAAGAAGCATGAAGCAAACTTTAAAAGATGCTAATGTGCGTATTGTTTGCGGTGATACAAAAGTTGTAAATAAAGGACATTGTGATAAAATATTTATAAATACTTCAGGTATAGGCATAATTGATAAAAGTGTGAATATTAGCGCCTCCTGTGCCAAGCCTGGAGATTTGGTTATAGTCAGCGGTAGTATTGGTGAACATGGCGTATGTATAATAAGTGAGCGTGAAGGCCTAAAGTTTAAATCGCCATTAAAAAGTGATTGTGCAGTGCTTAATGGACTTGTCAAGGAGATGCTTAAGGTAACTGGAGCCGTACATGTATTGCGTGATGCGACAAGAGGCGGTCTAGCGGCTGTATTAAATGAGATAGCTGAACTCTCTAAAGTTGGTATTGAAGTGCAGGAGTCTGCTATCCCGGTAAAATCATCAGTCAAAGGGGCTTGTGAGATACTGGGGCTTGATCCTGTTTATATGGCATGCGAAGGGCGATTGGTTGCTTTTGTTGATAAAAATAAAGCTCAAGATGTTTTAAGATTTATGCGAAATGACCGTTTGGGAAAAGGCGCTAAGATTATCGGCAAGGTTGTTGGCAAGCATAAGAAAGAAGTATATTTAAATACAATAGCAGGAAGTGACCGGATTCTGGATATGCCGATTCAAGAACAAATGCCGAGAATTTGCTGAGTAAATATAAGGAGAGTGTATGATTAATGAAGCGGAGATAACTAGGGCGATTATAAAAACATCAACAGAAGAATTGCTTAATAATATTGAAGTGGATGTGATTGTTGCCGGGGGCGGACCGACAGGGCTTACCTGTGCCAGATATCTTGCTCAAGCGGGTAAAAAGGTTGTTCTTTTTGAAAGAAAACTTAGTTATGGAGGCGGCATGCCCGGAGGAGGAATGCTTTTCCCCAGAATTGTTATTCAAAAGGCAGCGGCAGGCATATTAGAAGAAATTAATGTGAAACTTGTGCCGTATGATAAAAAATACTATACGGCAGATTCCGTCGAAGCTATTTCTAAAATGGGAGTAGCTGCTATTGACGCAGGCTTGCGTATTTATCCGGCCGTATCGGTGGAGGATGTAGTTATCAGAGATGATGATAGGGTAAGCGGGGCAGTGATAAATTGGTCATCGGTACTAATGGCAGGAATGCATGTCGATCCTTTGGCTATTATGTCAAAATTTGTTGTAGATGCTACCGGCCATGACGCTTTTGTTACCAGAGTGTTTGCTCAAAAAAATCCTGAGGTGCGCCTAAAAACTAAAACTGGAAAGGTTATTGGTGAGAAATCTATGTGGGCGGAAAAGGGAGAAGCAAATTTTGTTCGTATGACTAAGGAGGTTTTTCCCGGACTTGTTTTGTCCGGGATGGCAGTAAATGCTGTACTAGGCCTGCCGCGTATGGGAGCTATTTTCGGAGGCATGTTATTCTCGGGGAAACGAGCGGCTGAAATAATTTTAAAAAAGCTAAATAGAAAATCTTATAAATAAAATTTACTCAATTATTATTAGGACGGAGGTCATTAATGGCAAAAACAATTACTCAAATAAATGAAAAAATAAAGCAGGGTCAAGCTATTGTTGTAACTAAGCAGGAGATGATTGAGATTATTGCCGAAAAGGGAGTTAAGAAATCCGCGGATTATGTTGATGTTGTTACAACAGGTACTTTTGGCCCTATGTGTTCCTCAATGGCGATTTTTAATATTGGTCATCCTAAGCATAAAATTAAAATACAAAATGCCTGGATAAATGATGTCGCTTGCTATTGCGGACTTGCGGCGGTTGACTTGATTATAGGGGCAACTGAGCTATCAGTTAAAGATCATGCTAATGAATACGGGCCTGGTGAGTTTAAATATGGCGGAGCTCATGTAATTGAGGATTTGGTTGCAGGTAAGGAAGTTGACTTAAGAGCGGTTGGTTATGGTACTGACTGCTATCCCCGCAAGGAATTACGCACGCTTATAAGTCTAAAAGATATGAATGAGGCAATGCTTACTAATCCGAGAAATGCGTACCAAAATTATAATGTTGCTGTTAATCTATCTGATAAATGTTTGCATACCTATATGGGAGTTTTAAGACCTAACCTTGCTAATGCAAACTATAGCAGTGCCGGACAGTTATCTCCACTTTTAAATGATCCGTATTTTAGAACTATCGGAATCGGTACAAAGATATTTCTTGGCGGAGGAACAGGCTATATTTATTCAAGAGGAACACAGCATACTACTGATGTTAAGCGAAATAAGGGGGGAGTCCCTGTTAATCCAGCGGGGACTATTGCTGTAAACGGTGATTTAAAATCAATGTCAATAGATTGGCTGCGCGGAGCTTCCATTCAGGGCTACGGCGTAAGCCTGGCAGTCGGTATCGGAGTTCCCATCCCGATGCTTGATGATGATGCGGCTAAGTATGTTAGTGTAAAAGATGAGGATATATTTACCCAGATAGTTGATTATAGTAAAGATTATCCTGATGGTAAAGCGCAGTCTTTAGGCCAGACTAATTATAAGGAATTGAAATCAGGGATAATTAAAATTCACGGAAAGGATGTCCCGACCGCATCACTATCTAGTTATTATAAAGCGCTTGAAATCTGTGAAATATTAAAAACCAGAATTATTCAGGGGAAATTTACTTTAGGTGAACCAGTAGCGAACATACCTACTGAGGGCTCAGGAGTTAATTTTAAAGGTCTGAAGATCAAGAAACCACATTAATTGTAAAGTGTTAAACGTATTTTTGAAATTATTCCTGTAATCCCTGCTGAATTTCTTTTGCCTTTTCCAATAATTGCTTGACTGCTTCAGGTTCAAAAATCAGGAAGAAACTTCCATTGATATCCTTTTCCTTAATTGAGAAAAATGTTTCAATAAGGATGAGCTTTTTTACCTTATTCGCCATATTATTGAACGCTACGTTAAATACTGTCTCAAGCGTACCGCAAATTAAATTTGGAGTTGAGTGCAGTATTACTTGTCGTGTAAAAGTTGAAAGAGTAGCTAGATAGGCGGAAATTACTATATTCCCAATTTCTTTAAGCGAAGATACTCCGTATTCTGTAGCATTTCCCAGTTCTGTGCGGTATTGAGAAACAGAATCTATTAAACTGTAGGCACTTTTTTCAGGGAACATAAGAACGATATTACCAGATAGCTGTCCTAAAAGCTGAATACTTACACCCACAAGCACTTCTTGGGAGCCTTTTATTTCTGTTAATACTTTGTCTGAATCAATAAGCTTTAAATCGGGAATTGTTAGTTCAACTTTTTGGTTTAATACTTGTGATAAAGCTATAGTAGCGTTTCCAGTACAAATATGTCCTACTTCTTTTAGTATATCTATACAACTATCATCTAAAATCATTTCTGTGTTATCCATGAAATGCAAACCCCTTCTTTAAAAAACACTCTATACTACCTGAAATATTTAAACATAAAGACTAAAACGCATCTATTGAAAATCTTTCTCCAAATTGATAACCCCTTTATTCATAAAATATAACATAAAAAAAAAGGAGTGTCAATAAAATTTGTTTCCAATTTTTCAGGTTTGTGATAACATGGTTTAATATTTTAGAATTACTGTTCGAAAAACAGTGAGGATGTTTGTATTTAGTCCAAGTCAATTATGAGGTAGAGCAAAATGAGTCTTAGTTTCTCCGGCGGAAAGCATATCCCAGGATATAAGCATTTAACACAGGATTTGCCTGTTGTTACTATGGCTGCGCCTGCTGAGGTCATTATCCCTTTGAGTCAGCATACAGGAGCCGTCTGTAAAACGCTTCTCAAAAAGGGGGATAAGGTCAAAGTTGGGACAAAGATAGGGTCAAGTGATAAGCTGATTTCAAGTACGGTGCATTCTAGCGTTTCAGGAGAGATAAAAGCTATTGCTGATTATAATCATCCTGTTTTAGGTACTTCTATTGCTGTAATAATTACATCTGATGGTAAGGATGAGCTTGATGCATCGATTAAACTACGCGGAAGTGTTTCCCCTCTGGGCAAGGAAGAGCTTCTAAAGATTGTAAAAGAATCCGGAATTGTCGGGCTTGGCGGTGCTGCGTTTCCCACACATGTAAAATTGACTCCTCCGAAATCGATTGATACGCTTTTAATCAATGCCGCCGAATGTGAGCCATATCTAACATGCGATTATAGAATTATGATAGAAAACCCAAATGAAATTCTAAAGGGTATAAATTTACTCAAGAAGATATTGGGAGTTAAAAATATTGTTGTGGGTATTGAAGATGATAAGCTTGAAGCTATAAGTGTTTTAAGAAATAAAATTATAGCTAAAAGCTATTCAATAAAGGTTCAGCCGCTTAAAACCAAATACCCTCAAGGAGCCGAAAAGCAGTTGATTAAGGCTATTCTTGATAGGGAAGTGCCTGCGGGGAAACTACCATTTGAAGCGGGCGTTGTTGTAATCAATGTCGGTACTGCCTTGGCTTTATATGAAGCTGTCTATCTTGGTAAGCCTCTTTATGAACGAATTGTAACAGTTACAGGTAAAAGTCTGAGAAGCCCGGCTAACCTGAAGGTTAGAATTGGGACAAAATTTTCTGATCTTATTGAATTTTGTCATGGTACAAGTACTGCAGCTTCAAAAGTGATTATGGGCGGACCGATGATGGGATTAGCCCAGTTTAGTACAGATACTCCTGTTATCAAAGGAACATCAGGGGTATTAGTGCTTAGTGAAAAGGAAGCTCCTGATTATAAAGAGGGTCCGTGTATACGCTGCGGAAGGTGTGTGGATATTTGTCCTGTGGGTATGCTGCCGTTTGCTTTGAGTATGTGCGCAGAATCTAAAATGCTTGAGCAAGCTGCTCAATATAATCCGCGTGACTGCATAGAATGCGGTATATGCACTTATATTTGCCCTGCAAGACGTCGGATTTTAGAAAGTATTAGGTTAATAAAGGCGGTTGCAAAATGACAAAAAAGCTAAACATTTTGAAGGTTACAAGTTCACCTCACATTCGAACTTCGGAAACAACCGCAAAAATTATGTGGATGGTAAGTTTATGTTTGCTGCCATCAGGATTGGTAAGTGTTCGGGTATTTGGAATTCATGCTTTATGGGTTATGCTTGCGGCGATTGTAAGTGCGGCTCTAACTGAATGGGCTTGTTGCTTTATTGCCAAGAAAGAGCAGACTCTTTCTGATGGCAGTGCTGTTTTGACCGGATTGCTGCTTGCTTATAATCTTCCTCCTGAGGCGCCTTTATGGATGGTATGTATTGGGTCATTTGTTGCTATAGTATTTGGAAAAATGGTCTTTGGAGGACTTGGCTTTAATATCTTTAATCCGGCATTGATCGGTAGGGTATTTCTCATGGCCAGCTTTCCTGTGTTGATGACCAAATGGCAGGTGCCGGCAGGTATTGACGTAGTCAGCGCTCCTACACCACTTGCTGTACTTAAAGATCAGTTTGCAGGTAGTAATGTTTTTTCAAGTGCGGATATAATTAATTATTCAACACGTGATCTTCTTCTTGGTATCAGGGGTGGCTGTATCGGCGAGGCTTGTGTTTTGGCATTACTTATCGCTGCTGCATTCTTACTTTATAAAAAATATATTAGCTGGCATACCCCGGTTGGGTTTATAGGAACAGTAGCATTGCTTACCTGGGCATTTGGCGGTAAAACTTTATTTAGGGGAGACATAATAGTTCCTGTTCTTTCTGGAGGCTTGATTCTAGGTGCTTTTTTCATGGCAACTGATTATGTAACAGGTCCTATTACAAAAAAAGGAAAGTTGATATTTGGAATAGGATGCGGATTAATTACAACCGTAATACGTTTATGGGGAGGATATCCAGAGGGCGTTTCTTATTCTATTCTACTTATGAATACCGTGACACCCTTGATAGATAGATTTGTTAAGCCGAGAAGGTTTGGAGAGAAAAGATGAAGGGGATTATTCTTGCGGTTCTTAGTTTGTCTGGCTTAAGTTTTGCTTTTGGTTTGCTTCTTGCTTGGGTTTCTAAAAAGTTCTATATTAAGCTTGATGCCAGAGTTGCTAAGATAAGTGATTTGCTTCCTGGTGTTAATTGCGGGGCCTGCGGTCTGTCCGGCTGCTCGAGCCTGGCGGAGGCCTTGGTGGGGAAAAAAGCAGATGTGAACAGCTGTACTGTTTGCGCTGCGGATAGTAAAGAAAAAATAGCGGAAGTTCTGGGATTATCAGCTAGTGATATAAAAGAGATTAAATCACCTATTGCTGTTGTTGCTTGTGGCGGAGGTAAACGCGCCAAAGACAAATTTGAATATCGTGGTTTAATGGATTGCCGTGTAGCTCATAATAACATGAGGGGTCACAAACTATGTTCTTATGCCTGCCTGGGACTTGGCACATGTGTTGAGGCTTGCGCATTTGGTGCGATTGTAATGACAGAGGATGATATTCCAGTAGTTAATCCTGAACTCTGTGTTGGATGCCTCAAATGTGTTGAGGCCTGCCCAAGAGATATTATTTATATGCTTGATAGGAAAAAGAAAGTCTATATTAAATGCCGCTCTCATGAAAAGGGACCTCAGGTCATGAAAAGCTGCAAAGTCGGCTGTATAGGCTGCATGAAATGTGTTAAGATATGTCCGGTTAAAGCAATAACAATTGAAGATAATCTTGCGGTTATCGATCATAAAAAATGTATTAACTGTTTAAAATGTGTTGAAGTCTGTCCAACAAAAGCTATTGCTGTCGTATGAAAAAAGATAGCACTTCTGCTACACTGCGAAAAAAAGACCCGATTGTAAAAAGAATTCCCTTTAGATCCGGGCTTTCCTTGATTTTAGACCATGATGAAATAATCCAGGTTGAGAAGACCAATAAGAAACATATTTTCGGGATTGCTGTCGATCTGGGCACGACATCTATTGGGGTGAGCTTGTGTAATTTGGAAAGCTTTCAGCAGCTTAGCAGTGCAACAAGAAAAAATGAGCAGTCTGAGTTTGGACTGGATATTAAAAGCAGATTAAAATTTGCCGCAGGATCAGATGAAAACTTTAAGCTGCTTAATCGTAAATTAATCGAAGCAATAAATAATGCGATAGAAGAATGCCTTAGTAAATCCGGAGTGAATTCCAATAGAATATTTGCCGCGATGATAGTCGGCGTTCCCTTGATGCATCATATACTGTTTTCTTTACCGCTTGAAAATCCGCAGAATATCAGCAAGAAAGATCACTACCTAAAGCTAACTCAGTTAAAAGCGGGGAAGCTGGGGCTGAAGATTAATAAAGCGGCTAATGTAAGGTTTCTCCCGGAAGTTGATGAGCAAATCGGTAGTGATACTTTGGCGGCAATATTGAGTTTAGGGCTTGATAGGACAAACAAGTTGAGTCTTTGTGTTGATATGGGGATGGAAACGAAGATCATCCTCGGGGCGAAAAAAGAAGTAGTTGTTGCTAGTGTCCAGACCAGTTCTGTTTTTGAAGGCCACTCACTTAAATGCGGTATGGTTCATCAGGCTGGTGCAATTGAGTGGTTCAGGATTATTAAAGGAAAGATTAATATATTGACTAAAGGTCATATTAGGCCGCAAGGTATATGTGGAAGCGGAATTATTGATATTCTCAGTGAATTGTTAAGAGAGAAGTTTATTGACCGTCGTGCTCGAATGAAAAAGGGGACATATGTTGTTTATGAGGATAAAAAAAGAAGGATTGAATTAACCCAATTTGACCTGGATAAAATACTTCAAAGTAAGGCGGCAGTAACTGCCAGCATACAGATACTTCTTAAAAAGGAAAAGACGGGATATGCCCAAATCAATAAAGTGTTCCTAAGCGGAAATTTGGGGGATTATTTAAATGTAGATAATGCCGTGAGAATAGGACTTATTGATGAGCAATTTAAAAATAAAATAAATTTTAAAAACAATGCTGCACTTGTTGGTGTGAAATTGGCATTGCTTAATAAAGCTCAATTTAAAAAAATCCTTAATCTATCTCAGGTTGTCAGGCATTTTCCTTTACAAAGGGATGCCCAGTTCAAGAAAATCTACAAAAAGGAGCTCAAGTTTCCCGGGTAAGATCAGATGAGAAAAAAACATGTAACAGTAGCTATGAGCGGAGGGGTGGATTCTTCTTTATGTGCTTATATTCTGAAGAAAAAGGGATATGATGTGCAGGGGATCACAATGCATTTATGCCCAGGAACCGATCACGTTCAAAGAGCCAAAAAAGCAACAGATATTCTTCAGATTCCTCACCGCGTTATAGATATAAGAGAACAATTCAAAAAAAAGGTAATAGATTATTTCTGTTCTGAATATATTTCCGGAGTTACGCCAAATCCGTGTCTGCGTTGTAACCGGTTCATTAAGTTTGGACTGCTTATGGATAATATCTGGGCACAAGGAGGGTATTTTGCCACTGGCCATTACGCGAAAATTGTGTATGATCGGAAAAATAGTATGTATAAATTGCAAAGAGGACGAGATATTAAAAAGGAGCAATCTTATGTTCTGCATATGCTTAATCAGAAACAGTTGGCGCATATCCTTCTTCCCTTAGGTGATTTGACGAAAGATCAAATAAAGAAAAAAGCGCGGCAGTTGAAACTTCCGATTAGAGATAATGACGAAAGTCAGGACATTTGTTTTGTAAAAAATGAGAGTTATAATGATTTCATCCAAAGGGAGGTGAAAGATTTTAAGTCACAGCCAGGAAATATAGTTATGTCTGACGGTAAGATAGTGGGAGAGCATAAGGGCAGGATATTCTATACTGTCGGGCAGAGAAAGGGACTTGGTATCGCGTATAAAGTTCCGCTTTTTGTTTTAGGTTATAATGAAAAGGACAATTCTATAATTGTCGGCGTTGAAAAAGAATTATTGGCAGATACTTTTGAAATTAGTGATGTGTTTTTTACTCATCCTGGATACAATAAAAACAGCTTTAATGCAAATATTAAGATTAGATATCATCATGATGCTTCCAAGGCTTTGGTTACTGCTTTGAGCAAAGGACGATTTCTCGTGAAGTTTTTTAAAGCCCAAAAGGCTATTACTCCTGGACAGGGGGCTGTATTTTATAAAAGGAATACTGTTCTTGGCGGGGGTATAATAACAAAAATTTGCAAATAGGAAATTTAGTATTTCTTCTTTTCTTCCGGTTCTGGCTTTTCTCCTTCAAGTCTGATTACGTTTTTTGGCAGGGATTTTATGTTCTTTTTCGGTTGCCAGTGGAACAAATCGATTTTTTTCTTTTCGGGATCCCATTTAATCTTAAAATAGCCGCCGTTGGGCAGAGCACATTCATAACCGTATTCAGTACAGATGATCATAAATACTGCAATCGCGATCAATAACAAAGCCAAAAAAAATTTTAAAAACCCAGTCATAGTCTTATCCGATCAAATCCCACTATTTGGGGTAAA
The DNA here is from genome assembly GCA_023136735.1 of Candidatus Omnitrophota bacterium. Taxonomy (GTDB): domain Bacteria; phylum Omnitrophota; class Gorgyraeia; order B26-G9; family B26-G9; genus JAGLQQ01. Next base: position 10,829 of record JAGLQQ010000199.1, read on the forward strand.
ATTGGTACCGAAGGTGGGATTTGAACCCACAAGGGCTTACGCCCATCGGTTTTTGAGACCGACGTGTATGCCATTCCACCACTTCGGCACCGAGTAGTTATTATCTATCGCTGATTAGGAAACCCTTTCGAATTAAAAGGAACTCTGGCTCGCGGCGATCCAAGAATAATAGACCATATTATACCTTCTTTTACAGTGCTTTTCAAGCCTAAGCTTGGCTTTTTTATCTCAATTAACTGTTTAGGCTTAGCAACTAAGTCGCCCTCTTGCGTATTTTTCTCAAATGTTGCAACTGTCTCAGGTACAGGGATTTTTTTTGTTTTACTATCCCTTATTGCCTTCGCCTTTTCTCTGCGCATTTGCAATACCTGCTGCTCATAAGGAGTTATCGATATATCAGGTTGCAATACCTCGGCATTCTCATCAAAAATACCTTCTCTTGAAGAGGGCAGAGCAGAGGTCTGCTGAACAGGTTTCTTTATAGGTACAGCAGGGCGCTTTGGCAGAGATGGTGAATAGTTTTCCTTTTTTTCTAGCTTCTTTATATTATTCAAAGCCCAGATAACGATGATTATCAAATAGAATATAAATTTAAACAAACTATCCATGGAAATACCTCTTTTTAGTTAGTTTTATCCTTATCAACCTCATTCTCGTTTTGACCTATCTGATTTCTCATTGTCGTGTCAGCCTGAATGTTTTTGATATTATAATAATCCATCACCCCAAGTTTGCCTTCACGAAAAGCATGCGCAATTGCTTTTGGAATCTCTGCTTCAGCTTCAACTACATGGGCCCGCATTTCCTGTGTACGCGCGCTCATTTCCTGCTCTTGGGCTACAGCCATGGCTCTACGTGTTTCAGCGCGTGCCTGAGCAACTTTTAAATCAGCATCTGCCTGATCAGTCTGCAGTTTTGCGCCTACATTTCTGCCGACATCAACATCAGCGATATCAATAGAAAGAATCTCAAAAGCTGTTCCAGCATCAAGGCCTCGATCAAGTACGTTTTTAGATATCTTGTCAGGATTTTCCAAAACCGCTTTATATGTGGCAGCAGAACCTATTGTGGTGACAATACCTTCACCAACACGTGCGATAATTGTTTCTTCTGTGGCGCCGCCGACAAGTCGTTCAATATTGGCTCGAACAGTTACTCTGGCTCTGGCCCTTACTTCAATGCCGTCTTTTGCTACAGCAGAAAGTAGACCTGACTTAGGAGCGTCAATAACCATGGGGTTCACCGAGGTTTTAACTGCTTCAAGTACATCACGTCCGGCAAGGTCAATAGCACAAGCTTTTTCGAATTTTAAGTTTAAATTAGCCTTATCAGCAGATATCAGCGCTTTTACAACCCGAAGAACGTCACCACCGGCCAGATAATGCGCCTCCAAAGAATTGCTCCCAAGAGATATTCCGGCTTTGTGCACCATAATTATAGAGGGCACGATCACAAATGGGTCAACTTTTCTAAGACGCATACCGATCAGGCTGAATAGAGATATTTTTACACCAGATGCAATGGCAGAGACCCAAAGCCTGACTGGAATGAAATATACAAAAAAGAAGAAAAACGCTGCAAAGAAAATAATAATGATAAACAATGGCATAACGACCTCCTTAGGGTTTAAGGTTAATTTACCTTAGTTACTGTAATTTTGTTGCCTTGAACATTTTTAACTTTTACCTCAATATCTTTTTCAATGAACTCATCATCTGATACGACATCGTAATGTTTTCCATCAATTAAAATTGTTCCACTTGGTCGTAGTATCGTGTGAGTTTTTCCTGTTTTTCCTATTAAGTTTTCAAGCCCTGGTGTCGCGACTTGATAACCCATTTTTTTGTTTTGTGTCAAAGACAATCGAGTTTTCTGCCAGAAAGTTGTTTTAGGCAAAAGTTTGAACAGTCCGAAAACCATTAACAGACTTGTCAATGTTACTATAGCGCCCATGAGAGGACTTAAACTGGTGAAGGCGATATAGCTTGCACTGATGAGTGATACTGTGCCGAGCACTCCGGCAAATCCAAAGCCGGGAATGATAACAACTTCAACGAATATCAAACAGAAGCCTATAACAAAAAGAGACATAATACTTAGCATTACTGGCATTTTATCAACTCCTTTGAAGGTCTACGAAAACCTTGTTTCCTTCGATTTTTGCAATTATAACTATTTCATTTTTAGGTATGAATTCTCCGAGCGTAGTTACATCAAGAACTTCATTATCAAAAATCGCTCTACCGCTTGGGTGTAGTATTGTTTTTGATTTTCCGAGCTTTCCAACACAGATGCCAGCAGGAAGAGACTTTGTTTGAAAGCCCTGGTCTTTATTTTCACTTGTTTGTAAAACAATACGTTTGAAGAAACCTGTCTGAGGCAGAAATCTAAAACCTAAAATCCCAAGGGCAAAAGTAAAGATAAATGCCCATGCTATTGTCAATATTGCGCTGCTAAGTTCAAAAGAGGGCAGGGTGAAGGGATGCTTCAGCAAGGTTAATATTAAGCCGCTTATAACCAATATAAAGCCGCTAATGCCAATAATCCCAAAACCAGGTACCACCAGCAATTCAATAAGCAAGAATATTATTCCAATTGCAAAAATAGCAAGGTCCAGCCAATTAGCAAGACCGACAAGATAGTGGCCCCAGAAGAATAAAATGAGAAATAAAACACCCAGTGTCCCGCTAACACCCCATCCGGGCATTTTTAGTTCAAAAAGAATTCCTAGAAATCCCAGACTTAATAATAAGGAACTGACTATTGGATGGGTGAGGAAACGTACAATATTTTCAGACCATGTTGGCTTTGGTGTTATTTTTTTTATAAATGTGATTGATTTTGCATCAAGCTGACCTTTTAAATATGTAAAAAATTCTTCTTCTGATTTTACGGTTTCATTTGATAGTGCAAGGTTTTTAGCTTCATCTGCAGTAAGGTTGAGCAGTTTATCCTTTGCGCAAAGTGTTTTTTCGTTTTTGAATAGTTTTTTGTTTTCTTTTGCTTTTTTTTCTTCTAGTTCCTGGGGGGTAAGAATCAGCAGGTTGTCTTTAAAGTTTACCTGCATCAGCACGATTTCTTTATCAACCATTGCCTCAGCCAGATTAGCAGAATGGTTATTGGCTTGGGCGGTGGCTTTGAACTTTGCGCGAAGCGCGGAAACGATTTTTTCATCCGTTGCCTGTTGTCCTTGACCCATGCCCATCATGCGCGGCTCAGCAGAACCGATAGAAGAGCCTTCGTTCATAACAATTGATTCACAAGATAGGGCTATAAGGGCTCCTGCAGACCAGGCGGAATGTGTAATATAGGCAAATGTTGGCCCGGTTGCCAGTTCCTGAACATTATTGACTATTTCATCAGCCGCATCAACGCGTCCTCCGAAAGTATTTATTTTTAAAACAACAGCCGCTGCTTTTTCTTCGTTTGCTTGTTTTAAAGCTCTTTTAATGAAAGCTGATAATCCCAGGTCAATAGTTCCTTCAACCGGAATAATAAAAAGAGACTTTTCTTCAGAAGCTATAGAGGGGGTTTTTCCCAAATGGAAGAAAAAAGCCGCGCTAATCAATACAATTAAAAGTAGAGCAATTTTTTTCATGTGTTCTCCTTTATTCAGAATATTCAAAGCTATTTCTATTGAACTATTATAATACAATAAGGCATTTTAAGAAAGAGAGTTTTTTATTTTCATCTTTAGTGTTTGGAAAAACAGAGATAAGAT
>JAGLQQ010000002.1 GCA_023136735.1 Candidatus Omnitrophota bacterium
TTTCATGCTTTATTTGACACTACCTGAATGCTTTAAAGTGAAAACATCAGATGATAATATTCTATCAAATTTTTAACTGACTTCGCGGCAACAGCCCCTAACATCCAAAATACTCCGATTACAACCGCGCTTATAAGTAGTTTTTGATTTTTATTTAAATCAGGATTAATCCAAACTACTGGTAAAGCAAAAGGACCGACAGCTACAAAAAGAATGATCATGCCCACAGGCTGAAAGTACCATTTTTTTATTTTCTTAATAAACTCGCCGCAATGCTTGCATTTAATTGCTTGCTCTTGGATTTCCTCCGCGCAAAACGGGCATTTCTTCATCAGATACACTCCTTTAAATAGCACCGAAACTCATTATTTATTTAAATCCACTCTCTCGAATTTTTTTCCAGAGCCTCCGAAATCTAGGCTCATAAATTAGTTCATAAAGATGTACCTTGTCGGGTGTAATCTCCAAGATCATGAGTTTTAATTTATTTTTTTCTAGTTCCACTTCATCAAAGCCGCATTCAGTATTTAAAATCATAGCCACAATACTATCAGCCATTTTTCGGATTTGAGCAGTTTTTTCTTCTTCTTCAAGCTTCAGTTCATACTGTTTGCAGATCTCTTGTAATCGCTCAAATACATCCTCTTGCTCAATCACTAGGTTTTCCCCGCAAACACAGCAAACTCTCCCCTTAGCATCAAAAACTAACAACTCGTAGATTCTCTCGCACTTTGGACATTTAATCGCCATTTTTACTCCCGCGTAAGAAATGCACACATGGATCAAAATCAACAAATAATTGTTAAAGCACTTAAAATAATTTCAGTGATTACTCTTTATTATTATCAACAATATTCCCTACAGTTTCTTGATAACTTTTAAGAAGTTCTGCCTCTGTAGAAAAATATACTTTCCTCTTATCAGGAAATGTCATCCACCAATACTTAGCACCTTGAGGCGCGTCTTTGTCATCTATTCGGTTGACTTCACCATACCAGCTGTAGGTCTGCATTAAATCATCAACCTTATTTTGAAATTTATAATCAGGAATAAGCAGCAGGTCAAGCTTCCAGTCAAGATTATATCCTATTATTCTGATATATTCATCTTCAGGAAGTTCGATTTTTTCCTTTATTACCATCCCCGCGAACTTACCCTTGTTATCAATAGTGCGTGCCATATCCCAAAGTTTTATCGGTATTACTTTTACTATAACGTTCTCTTCATCAACTAATTTAATGACAAACCCATGCCATTTTCGCTGATAATAAACATCCTCTTCTTTTTTATCAAGCATTTTTTTAAGCGACAGATAAGGATACGCCTCAAACTCATAATACAAGATACTTTCTTTCCAGGCACTCTTGAACTTTACTTTTAAATTCTTTCCCTGAAATTGCTGCTCATTCCAATCTTTCATGCTTTCATCAGTATAATCTACCTGCACATTAGAGACAGTCTTAGGGGCTTTTTCTTGTAAAGTGGTCAAATTTTCTTCTTGAGGCTTTTCTTCTTGAGGACTTATTTCAGCAGATTTGACTTCCGGCTTGGGCATAGTCGATTTAATCGGAGCGATAGCATCACCCTTTATAACTGAAACCTGGCCTGTTTTTTTATTCAAACGGTAAAGTAAACCATCCGCGGCTTTCATTAGCTGATAATTACTTGTCTGGCCCTCAGGCAATCTATCGCAACTGGTTAAAGTTAATACTAATAGTATCAAAATTGATATCTTTTTCATATTTACTCTTCTGTTATTAAAAAACTATTATTAAAGTGAAGGCCTAGGGGTTACACCCATAGAATTCCGCGGCAATAATTAAATCGCTAGCAATCCCGAATTTTTCGTCTTTTTAGCGGATTCATCATCTTTATTTTAATACGCCGCGCATATTATGTCAATTCAAACCTACTTTCCCCAAATCCTAGATAGAAAACACTTTTCCTTTGCTTATCAACCAGATGGGGGAATTTGTATTTGCGGATTTTAATAAGCCAATTTACATGGATGTGTAAAAATCGGCTTATTACCTCGCAGACAGCCTTGGACGGCTGTCGAGAATGCCTGTCCGCCAATCTTTAAGGCGGGAGTAAATACAATTTCACCCGGCTGTTTGACTCGATTTACCTCGTGAAGGTCTAT
>JAGLQQ010000020.1 GCA_023136735.1 Candidatus Omnitrophota bacterium
ACGCCGAAGGCGAAACGTGAAGATGTTATGGGTGTAAACCCATAGAGCTTCACTTTAATTAACTGAGTTGTTCTAAAGTGAATTCATGGATGATAATCGTATTCTTAAAAAAATATCAGTAATACTTATCAGTATCTTCTGGATAGTGATGATGGGCTGGCTTATATCCACTCAGGTAATAACTCGGAGCAGAGTCACCGCATATAAACCATTTCTATCTAAAAATACGCTTATATCTGATTCTTGGCTTGGCATCTATTTTAATAACTCACCAGTTGGTTTTGTCCATACCTCTATTGAACCTCATATGATTGAAAAAGGTGTTAGCGGATATAAAATTGTTAACCGAACCTGGATGAATTTTCTTTTGCTTAGAAAGAGAAATAAGGTCTGGTTTAACGCTAAAGCAATTGTCGATGAGAATTACCAATTAAAAAACTTCCAATTTGATCTTAATTCCGGATTGCATACCATGAAAGTTCAAGGGCAGATGATCAGCGAACAGTCACTTGAAGTCAGTATAACTTCCCAGGAAAGCGTTAGTAAAAAAATAATACATCTTAATGATAAACGCGGTGTATTAATAGCCAATATAATAAGTCCTTTTAATTCATTCGGAGAACTTAAAGTTGGTAAGTACTACGAACTTAATGTGTTTAATCCTTTCAGCCTTGAGCTTGAGTCTCTTCAAATAAAAGTTTCCGGTAAGGAATTTATACAGCATGATGAAAAACAGGTTGAGGTATATGTTTTGAAATCAAATTACCGCGGCCTTGAGCAGACTGCCTGGGTTAATGAAAATGGTGAAATTCTCAGGGAAGAAACAGGTTTAGGCTGGGTTCTCATAAAAGGTGATGCAAATCAAGTGACCAGTATGTATAGAAATATGGAAAAGACTGATGTTGAGCTGGCAGAAATGGTCTCGGTATCTTCAAATGTAATATTGCCAAGTGATGGCCTTAAATTTCTTAAACTTAAAATTAGCGGGATTGATGATGATTTTAAGCTTACCAATCAACGCCAATCGGTCACTTTAACTCCGGATGGTAAAAAGATCATCACAATAAGAAAAGAAAGCATAGACCTTACTCAGACTCTTTCAAGACCTATTATGGAAAACAAAGAAAATGCTGAGTTTCTTGGGGCGACTAGTTTTATCCAATCAGAAAATAAAGAAATAATAAATCTGGCTAAGGTGATAGTAAAAGGAGAAAAGAACGCTTATTTGGCGGCAAAGAAAATAAACAAGTGGTTGTTTGAGAACATCAAAAAAGTTCCTGTAGTAAGCATTCCCTCTGCTGTAGATGTTCTAAAAACAAAAGAAGGAGATTGTAATGAGCATACTGTGCTATTTGCCGCTCTTGCTCGTTCCTTAGGGATTCCTGTAAAAGTCAATGTTGGGCTTGCTTATACAAACGGACGTTTTTACTATCATGCATGGGTGAGCGTTTATATTGGAGCTTGGGTGGATATGGACCCGACTTTTGGACAGGACATAGCGGATGTTATGCATATTAAGCTGATTGAGGGAGATATAGATAAGCAGCTGGACATTATAAGGCTTATAGGCCGTATTAAACTGGAGGTAATTGAATACAAATGATAAAAATTACAAATCTTTGTAAGCATTTTGGTGAATTAGTTGCAGTTGAGAGTCTTTCCATAGAAATTCCTAAGGGAGAGTTTTTTGCGTTCCTAGGGCCTAATGCTGCGGGAAAAACAACGACAATAAAACTTCTTACCGGATTACTGAAACCGACTAGCGGAGAAGCTAGCATTTGCGATTATGATATACAAAGAGATTATATAAAAGCTAAATCGTTGATCAGCTATATTCCGGATTTTCCTTTTCTATACGATAAGCTTACTGGACGGGAATTCCTGAATTTTGTTGTTGATCTCTATCCCGCTGGGCGCAGCAAAAAAACAGAAGCAATGATGAAGGAACTTTTATTTATTTTTGGGCTTGTTGATCATAAGGACCATTTGCTTGAATATTATTCACACGGCATGCGTCAAAAACTGGTTTTTGCCGCGTCATTGCTGCATAATCCGAGTGTGATGATCATAGATGAACCCATGGTCGGACTTGATCCTCATTCGGCAAAAGTAGTTAAAGATATTTTGAAAAATAAGTCAAAAGAGGGCGTTACTATATTTCTTTCAACCCATACATTAAGTGTGGCTGAAGAGCTTGCGGACAGGATAGGCATAATTGATAAAGGTAAACTTCTGGCTATCGGTACACTTGATGATTTAAAGGCATCATTTGATATCAAAGGAAAGCTGGAAGATGTGTTTCTTCGTATAACTGAGGAAGAATAATGGCATCAAGTATTATTTTTAATATATGGAATGTTCGTCTTAAGATCTTGAGCAATAAGTTTAAAAACGCGGGGAAGCATTCTAAGTTAAAGATCATTGTGGTTTGGCTGATGGTCGTTGGCCTTTTTTCCGGAACTTTTTATGTGCCTTATCGGGCGTTTATATTTCTTAATTCAATGGGGCATTTCGGGCTTGTTATTATTGATAGGCTTATGTATCTTTTCTTTATGGGGTTGTTTATGATGCTTGTTTTTTCTAACTGTATAATAGCATATTCAAGTGCTTACAAAACAAGAGAAACTCAGTTCTTTTTGACCCTGCCGATTGAGTATTCACAGATATTCTTTGTTAAATTTATGGACTCGATATTCTTGAGCTCTTGGATGTTCCTTTGTTTTTTAATGCCGATCCTGAGTGCTTATGCTTTTGTACGTGAACTAAACGCGGGATTTTATCTTGCTCTTGTATTGTTTTTCATCCCCTTTGCTGTTCTTTGCGGAGCTTTGGGATGTATGATTACAATGCTTGTGGTCAGGTTTCTTCCTTCAAAAATGGGCCGTGTATTATCTTCACTGGCAGTAGGTCTTTTTCTGATCGGATGCGGCTGGCTAATAATAACAGGCAAAGCAGCGGCGCGCTCTGAAAACGAAGTTATTTTTCTGCTGAGTAACTTAGTGCCGCATTTTGGTTTCTCACAATTTGTTTTTGCTCCTAACTTCTGGTTAAGTGAAGGGCTTTTTAAAATAATAGCCGGCTCATATAAAATTGCTGTAGCATGGTGGCTGCTGCTTACTGCCAATGCGCTTTTTTTCTCCCAGTTAGTAGTAATTTTAGCTGGAAAATTCTATTATCCCGGATGGCTTAAAACAACAACTTCTACTGCTAAAAGAATATATTTGCCTGGAGAGGGACTTGCGGAAAAACTGATAGGAAGGCTTACATTTATAAGGCCTTTTATGCGTTCTCTTATAATTAAAGATATAAAGGTTTTCTGCCGAGACCCGATGCAATGGTCTCAGTTTGCAATATTTTTCGGATTGTTGGGGATTTATTTTGCTAATATCCGTAATCTGGGATATCAAAATGTACTGCCGTTTTGGAAAAATATGATCAGTTTTCTTAACCTGGCATCGACAAATCTTACGCTTGCTTCTTTATCGGTAAGGTTTGTCTTTCCTCAGCTGAGTTTGGAAGGTAAAAGGTTTTGGATACTTGGTCTAGCTCCTATTGAAAAAAAGGACCTTTTGCTGGAAAAATTCTGGCTTAACAGTACGGTTTCATTGTGCATAAGTCTTCCTTTGATAACTCTTTCAAACTTTATGCTCAATGTTTCGGCACAATTAATGGCCCTTTCAACAATGGTTGTCATTTTGATGTGCCTGACGCTTACAAGTCTGTGCATTGGATTAGGAGCGCTTTTTCCTAATTTCAAAGAGGATAATCCAGCGCAGATAGTTTCCGGATTCGGAGGGACTCTGGCGCTTGTCTTATGCCTGGTCTATATTGCGGTAAATGTTATGGCCTTGGGACTGCCGTTCCATCTTTTTGTTACGGCTCAGATCAGCCAGGCTTTTTTTAACAAGTTGATTGCTTTATCAGCTGTTGGTGTCTGTGTAATTAGTGCGGCAACTATTTTCTTTTCGTTGCTTTTGGGGTATCGGGCATTAGAGAGGCTTGAGATGTAGTTAGGGAATAGGGTGTAGGGAAAATGAATATTTGTGAATCTTTAAAAAAGAAAAGGAGAAAATAGTGGGGAAGAATATATTATGTCTTTTTCTGGTCTTAGTTGCTGTGTGCAGCGGTTGTTCAAGGCAAGACGCGGCTAAAGAGAAAACTCAGATGGACTTAGAAGAAAAAGCTGATAATTTTGACCAGGACGCAATAGATTTAAACGATTTGTCATCTTCCATAATTATACCAGTTTCTAAAGGAACTATAAAGTTAGCCAGGGGTACTTATGTATATACATACAAAAAGAAAGCAACCCTGAGGAATGAAAAATATGTTGTTTCTATTACAGATATGTTAAGTTATACAGCTGAGCATAAGGCCTCACCTGATGATGCATACAGTAAAACCTTGGAAATTGTCTCGGCAAAAGATAAAAGCGCGATCAGAGCGATAGAAAGTTTTAAGGCCGGAGGCGGAAGGATAGAAGTGCAGGGCGGGGTGGCTGAGGCACGGCAAGTGATCGCTGATGCAAAGCGCCTGAATCAAGCTAAATTCGCGATAGGGATATTGCCGGCTGATAATACGATTAAAAATATTTCAAAAGAGATCGAGGAATCAGATGCAATTACAGTATCCGGAGTCCGCTATAAACTTTCGGGGATTACCAATAATGGTAAAAAAGAACCGATAGCATATTGTCTTTCTATGGATGTTTTTTATTTGAGCGATTTAAGTATTGATAAATAGATGTGGTGTTATATGAAATAAATGGACTGTGCCACTAAAATAGCGTTTAGGAAACCGCCTAAACCAAAGAAAAAGACGATTAAATTCCAAAAGGGGAGATAGAAGCAGGGATTAGGGTTTGGGGTTTAGGGCAAAAGCCCCTAAAGGAGCATATTATATATATTACGACCTGCTCAGAGGAAGGAATAGAGGCAGATTTATTGGCTTTGCGACAAAAATACAGAAAAAACGAGTAGTCGTATATTTAATGTTATAGGAAAAAATAAAAATGAAATTATTAAGAGTCTTATTTTTAGTAGCTTTAGTCTCCACAGCTATACTTACCATAGCAAGAGCAGAAAATATTCCGCCAGAGTATCCTTTCGGATTAAAATGGGGGATGACAGTAGAAGAAGTAAAACCATTATGTGGAAAGTTGATCAGCATTATGACAAGAGAAAGACCAACATACGGAAAAGATACAACTAAAAAACTAACATCAGTAATGGTTAAAAACCTCAAAAAGACAATAGGGATTGGTAAGTCTGAATTCGTTCATTTCATATTCGATAGTGAACATGGTTTGGAAGAGATTAATTGGAGAGGTGCGCCAACTGGGAATTATAGATTTAAAGAAGCAAAGGAAAAATATAATAAGTTGTTGTACATACTGACTAATACCTATGGTGAGGCACCTGCTGTTAAACGTTTTTCTGGCTACGACAGTTTTGATGATAAAAATAAACTCTTTGACTGTTCCCCTAAAATAGGTACACTTTGCGGGGGTGTAGACAATATATGGGCAGACAAGAAATACGGTGTTGCGGTCGTTAGTTTGAGTACACATAAGGGTGGAATTTTGTATATTTCACTACATTATAATTCACTTGAATCACCGGTTGCCGAACATTTGCTTAGAGAAGTTGAGAGGAGCAAGACAAAGAGAAAAAATAGGGACAATGGCGACCAGTAGAAGGTGGGTCACCTTGAGGTGTGAAATTATAGAAACCTTGGAAACGTTGATAACAGATATGACAGTTGAATAAAAGTAAATTAAAGACAAAAAATAAAAAGCTATAACAAAGCGCTGCACGCAGACTTGAAAAGCTACGCTTTTCAAGCTGGTGAGCTTTGGTGTTATGGTAAAATAATAATGAATAAATACCCAAAACGAAAACAAATACGATTAAAAAATTACAAATAATAAAAATCCTGTAGGGGCCGATGGCTGTCGGCCCGATAATAATATACAAATACAATTGAATGAATTCGGTTTAATTGATGATATTAATCGCAAACAAACATTATCATCGTTTGTTGCCGGTTTTAAATCTGCGGTAACAAAACGTATTAATATGTTACGTAATACACCTCGCAAACCGATTTGGCAACGATCGTTTCATGATCACATTATCAGAAATGATAAATCATTATATAATATTCTTGAATATATTATAAATAATTCTACCACGTGGGGAAAAGACGAAAATAATCCAAATAATAAAAACCATAACATCTATAAGGCCCCCAGTT
>JAGLQQ010000200.1 GCA_023136735.1 Candidatus Omnitrophota bacterium
CGCACTTTGGGGCTCAGGGTGGATGGCCACCGGCAGATAAACAAATGCTTTCATGTATCGTTTGCTCTTTAAGCCTGTCCCGGACATGGAATAAGCATTTGTGAGCATTGTATGATATAAAGTTTTACCCAGAAGACTACGCCTAAGATATTGGATTGTTTCATTAGTTCCTTCAGAAATAGCAATTCTTTTTTCATGACGAGCCAATGGTTTTTGCATGGGAATTGTCAAATAATAGTTGTGCATCTTTCCAAACGGAAAGGAGTTTAAAGAAAAAATTACTAAAATACCCATAATACAACTTAATGCAAGGTTGGCTTTAGAGTTTGTAATGTCGGTTTTTTTAAAAGACAGGATCATAATTATTACATATGATAAACAAAGCAGGAAAAAAGTATTTTCTATGCCAAATGCAGGTATGAAAACAGCCGCTGCTAGGACCGAACCGACAATGCCGCCGCTGGTATTTGCCAAGGCCAATAAACCCGCTGCTTTTGTCTCTACTTGGACTATTTGATAAGTTAATTTTCCCAGTAGTGTAAAAATAATAGCGGAAACCATAGCGACAGGGAAGACCAAGAAAAAAGCACTTAGAGAAAGATTACCCGTGTTGGTCTGTAATTTTCCAATAAAAGACAGTATATGCTCAAAATTTCCGTAAAGCCATCCAACCAATATCACGTTACAAGCAATAACTGAAAAAAGATATTTGTCTGCCTCTTTATATTTTGTAAACCACTTTGCAGCAATAAATCCTCCGCAACTAATCCCGGATAAAACCATTGCTAGTATTAAAGCAAAGGCCCAACTATGTGCTGCAAAGAATAGTCCGATAAAGCGAAACCAGAGGACTTCAAGCGCTAATAGTGTCATTCCAGAAAGAAAACTCGCTAAGAGAATGCGAAGAAGGGAAAATGAAAATATACTTTTCCCAAGAGATGCTTCGCTTTTAGAATCGTTTGAACTTGTAAGGTTCCAGTTTTTACGAGAAATCCTAAACGCAATAAATCCTACGGTGAGATTACAAACCGAGGCGAAAATTCCACTACCTAATATACCGAAATGCTTAATAAGGAACAATTCAGCAGTAATTACACCCTAATACTGCACCCAGGGTGTTATATCCATAAAGCAGCCCAAGAATGCTCCCAAAGCTATCATTTTTTTTATATAAGGTTTTTATGAGTAATCCAAGAGTTGCGCCCATTGCTGTTGTCGGAACCAGCATTAAAATAAAAGCTCCTAATGTTCTAATAATATTTAAAAGTAAAGGATATTTGTAAAAAAAACGAAATACAGGAACAGCAAAAGAGGTCAGGTGAGGAAATAGAATGACCAAAAATAATCCTGAAATGCCAATAATGATTTCAAGCTAAGCATAAGCCCGGACAGGATAGGTGACTTTATGTCCCCAAAAAGCAATAAAATAATTACCTAATGCTATGCCGGTCATAAAGCTAGCTAGAACAATAGAGGCGGCTAGTATGCTATTGCCAAACATCAAGCCGGCAAGCTGAAACCATAACAATTCAAATATTAAAGCAGCTACTCCGGAAAGAAAAAAAATCAGGCATAATAAATTTTTCATAAGTATAAACCTTGATTGGTTTTTAGTAAGTATAGCTAGATGTTCTTTTATTTAAGAATATTTTATGTATTTTTTAGGCGAAGGATAGGTAAGCTAGGGGATTGAACATTGCTTTTTGTTTTCCTTTTCCTACCTATATTGTTGTAATAATTTTTGGTGGAGCTGGAGGGGCTCGAACCCTCGACCTTCAGACTGCCAGTCTGCTACGCTCCCAGCTGCGCTACAGCCCCA
>JAGLQQ010000201.1 GCA_023136735.1 Candidatus Omnitrophota bacterium
ACACCGATTCCGATTATTTATTGTGATAAATGCGGAATTATACCAGTACCTGAAAAAGATTTACCTGTCGCATTGCCTGAGAAAATTGAAATTACAGGTGAAGGGGGAAGTCCTCTTTTAAAGGTTGAAGAGTTTGTTAATGTAAAATGTCCTGAGTGTAATGAACCAGCGAAACGTGAAACAGATACTATGGCAACTTTTATAGATTCCTCATGGTATTTTCTGCGCTTTTGCTCACCGCGAAATGATAAAGCGGTTTTTGATAAAAAAGAAGCTAATTACTGGATGAAGGTTGACCAGTATATTGGGGGAATTGAGCATGCGGTATTACATTTGCTTTATTCAAGATTTTTTACGAAATTTTTAAACAGTATTGGCATGGTTGATTTTAAAGAGCCGTTTGATAAATTACTTACTCAGGGAATGGTTTTAAAAGATGGAGAGGTAATGTCCAAATCAAAAGGTAATATTGTAGACCCTGATGAGATGATAAAGAAATTCGGAGCTGATTCTCTGCGGATTTGCATTTTATTCGCTGCGCCTCCTGAGGCAGAATTCGATTGGAATGACCGGGGAATGGACGGAGCATGGCGTTTTTTGAACAGGGTGTGGACTGCTGCAAACTCACTTGTTGAAATGAAAAAAAAATGCCAGAGTACAGAGAGTATGCCGGAAGATAAAGACCTGGAATTTAAGATGCATTCAGCAATTAAGAAAGTTACTGCAGAAATGAACGGTGGGTTCAAGTTTAATACCGCAATCAGCACAATGATGGAATTGACCAATGCTATTGTTCCTGCATTGCGAAATGCCCAAGAGAATAAAAAACTTAGTAAAGCGCTTATTGATGCAATCCAGATGCTGATTTTAATGCTTGCTCCAATCACTCCGCATATGTGTGAAGAATTATGGCAGCTTTTAGGGTCCAAAGAGAGTATTGTTAATGCCCCTTGGCCTGTATTTGATGAGAAAAAACTTGTGCAGGATGAGATTACGATAGTTATCCAAATAGACTCTAAAGTGCGTTCTAAGGTAACCGTCCCTGCTGATATCAGCAATGAGGACCTGAAAAAGATCGTACTTGATGACGCGAAAGTAAAAGATCGTCTCAAAGACAAGCAGATTAAGAAATTCATTATTGTTCCTAAAAAACTAGCTAATTTAGTTTTGCAGTAAAAAGCACTAAAGTGCACAACCAAAAGTAAAATGAACGAACTGCCGGTTCAAAAAAGAAAAGCAATTCTTTTAGTTCTTGCCTTATTGTCTCTGGCGCTAGCCCTAGGCTGGTTCAAGCGCGTTTTGGGGCCAACTTCTGCGCATATACTTGATCTTGATGCCCAAATATCTCAAAACCAGAACTCCATCAGCAATTCAGAATCCCAATCCATATCAATAAACACTGCAGATATTGAGGGGCTGTGTCACTTAACCGGAATAGGTGAGGTCAAAGCGGGCCGGATCATAGAATACCGGCAGCTGCACGGTGAATTCAATGAGTTAAGTGAACTGATTAATGTTAAAGGCATAGGGCCAAAGACTTTTGAAAAGCTTAAAAACTATATAAGTTTATAATGAAGAAACCTCTGGTTTTCTTAACGATACTCTATATTCTTGGAATTGTTTTTGGTTTATATGTAAGCATTCCCGTATGGGTATTGCTTTTAAGTCTTCTGGTAACGGTCGCAGGGGCATATTTTTTTCTAAATAATGCAAGGATATTTTTCTTAAGTGTGCTTGCCGCTTTTTTCCTAATGGGAGCTTTTTCACTTAGCCTTTCTTTAACTTTTCCGGAAGATCATATAAAGAACTATACACCCTCAAGCGGCCTGAATGTTGTATTAAGCGGAACTGTGATAACCGAACCTGTTTATAAGAAGAACAAAAGTGTTTTTATTATAAATGCTGAAAATCTAAAGATTCTAGAATCTACTTTAGAAGTCAGTGGGAAGGTGCTTGTTTGGTGTTTTAAAGAAAACCAAATAAATATACATGATCACATAACTGCGCAGGGAAAACTCTATCAACCGTTTCCATTTGATAGCGGTAAAAAACTGAATTATCGCGATTATCTTGCGCAAAAAGCTATCTACTCGCAATTCAGTATCTCAGGCGGTTCAGTGCTGATTACCGAGAAAAAACGTGGAAGTAATGTTTTGCTCAAAGGAATGCAAAGGCTTAAGGGGAAAATAAGAGGGATTATAGATGTAAATTTATCAGCTTCAGCCTCTGGCTTAATAAGTGCTATGATCTTAGGTGATAGAACCAGGGTGCCGGACATTCTTAATGAGTCTTTGCAGCGTTCAGGAACGGTACACGTGCTTGCAGTATCCGGGTTGCACACGGGGATTATTATACTTATAGCGCTTTTGTTTTTCAGGATGTTTGCGATGCATTATCGTCTTAGGTATATTCTTGTGATTCTCGTTCTTGCTTTCTACTGCTGGTTTACAGGGAATCGTATCTCTGTTTTTAGGGCGACAATAATGGCAAGCGTTTTTCTTCTGGGTGAGATTATTAATCGTGATTATGATCCAATGAGTGCCTTAAGTCTTAGTGCACTTATCATCCTTTGGGTTAACCCGGCAGAGCTATTTAATGTTGGATTTCAACTTTCCTTTTGCAGTGTTCTTTCAATCTTTTTGATATCAAATAAGATAATTATGAGTTCTCCCTTGCGATTTAAAGAGGTTAAGGCAATTCGCTTTTTAATTCAGGGTTTTAGTGTTTCACTGGGGGCTTGGATAGGCACAGTCGGGATAGTTGCTTACTATTTTAATATTTTCACACCAATATCAGTAATGGCAAATATAATTATTATTCCTTTGCTTTTTCTGATTATCTTAAGCGCTGTATTATTTATTTTTTTAGGCGGGATTATTCCAGGGGCGGCTTCGGTACTAGCTTTGAACTGTGAATTCTTTACAGTTCTGCTTTATAAGGTGAATTCTTTACTTATATCTATACCCATGGCTTATCTAGAACTTGCGGATATCTCTTTGAAATATGTTTTTTTATATTATATTATATTATCGATATTATGTTTTTATGAAAGTATAAACTGCAGGCAGTCCCTTAAACATGCGGATTAAACCGCGGATTAAAC
>JAGLQQ010000202.1 GCA_023136735.1 Candidatus Omnitrophota bacterium
CTTGTTTGACATGAATAGAGTGTTGATATATAATATGCTATTCGAGATTAGGGAGATAAAAATAAATTAATTATGGAAAAAGTAATTTTCTTAGACAGAGATGGTGTAATTAACAGGGATAAAAGAGATTATGTCCGTTCATGGGATGAGTTTGATTTTCTGCCTAATGTTTTTGTCGCTTTGCGCAAACTTACAGAGCTGAGATATAAAATAATAATAATTTCAAACCAAGCAGGAATTAGTAAGGGGTTGTATACCCAGGGGAGTCTATCCGAAATGACGGAAAAAATGCTTGAGAGGATAAGGCGAAACAGCGCTTCTATTCATGCTGTGCATTATTGCCAGCATAGAGATGAGGATAATTGTTCGTGCCGAAAACCAAAAACCGGCCTTTTTAAACAGGCGCTTTTGGGGAAGGCTATTGATTTAAATGAGACTTTTTTTGTGGGAGATTCTCAAAGAGATATTGAAGCAGGTAAGAATCTTGGCTGCAAAACTATTCTTGTTCTTAGCGGTCATACTAAAAAAGAACAGGAAGTGTTAGATTTTAAATTTAAACCTGATTTTGTTGCAGTGGATTTACTTGATGCTGTGGAATCTGTAATAGAGAAAAAAGAAGAACCAAATAAGGGGAGACGTTAATTATGGCGATTATCGGAAAACTCATAGCAAATTTTTGTGCTTTGTTTTTGGCAATTGATATTATGGGGAAGCTGAGCCCTTTTTTATCAATAACTGATGGAAAGCAGCCTAAGCAGATAAGAAAAATTCTGCTTAATTCTGTTTATTTTATTTTCTTTTTTTCTTTAGGCCTTATGTTTCTTTGCGGGCTTATTTCTACCTTATTAGGTGTCAGCTCTTCTGATATTCAGATCTCCGGAGGAGTCTTGTTATTCAGTTTTTTGATTTTTGTACTTTTGCGAAAGCAAGATGAAGTGTCCATTGTTAAGGACTCGACACTGTTTCCTGCAGTTGCGCAATTGATAATAACCCCGGTTTTTTTTATAATGCTGCTCGTTTTGATGAGTTTGAATGGTTTTATAATCACGGCATTGTCTTTATTTGTAAATATGATTGTTGTGCTCTATTTTTTGATCAATGGTTCGAAGTTAATAGGGGGTCTGGACCCAATAGGCTCAAGAGTAGTATCCAGAATTGTTAATATACTGCTTTGTGCTTATGCTGTAATGGTAATACGACAGGCGATATTAACAATTTTGTAAGAAGAATAATGTGAGGTAATAATGGAAAAAAAAAGATTAGTACTAACATTTCCTCATGAATTACTTGATAAGCCAATAACGTATCATCTTATTAAGGATTATGACCTAATAGTAAATATGCTCAGAGTTAAAATTACCCCTAAAGAGCAAGGGGTAATGGTCGTGGAAATTGAAGGCGATGATGCGGCTATTGAAGACGGGATTGCTTATCTAAAAAAAATCGGTATAGCTATAGAATCGCTCATTGAGGATATAAAATGGGATGAGAAAAAATGTATTCATTGTACTGAGTGTGTAACGGTTTGTCCCACGAATGCTTTTGTTGTTGATAGGCATATAATGAAAATAAATTTCGATAAAGATAAGTGTATTGCCTGTGGTTTATGTGTTTCTATTTGTCCTTATAGGGCGATGGAAATCGTTATTTAACGGGAGGTTTATAAAATGGCGATAAGAAAGACAAATATACTTGATGCAAAGGCTGTACAGTCATTGATTAATGAAAGTGCTAAAGTGCAAGAGGTTCTGCCGCGTTCAATAAACGATATTTATGAAAATATTAGGGATTTTTTTGTTTATATTAAAGACGACAAAGTCATAGCTTGCGGTGCTCTGCATATTTCCTGGGAAGACCTGGCTGAAATCAGATCGTTGGTTGTAAAATCTGACAGTCGTGGTGTTGGTATCGGCAGAGAACTTATTGAAGCTTGTGTTAAAGAGGCAAGTGACTTAAAAATAAAGAAGTTGTTTTTGCTGACTAGGAAACCTGAGTTTTTTAATAAATTCGGGTTTAATGAAATTGAAAAAGCAGTGCTTCCTCATAAAATTTGGAATGACTGTACCAGCTGTGTCTTGTTTCCGGATTGTAATGAAGAAGCGATGATAAGAGAAATATAATAATTAGTAGAACAATAATGTGTTTGTTTGCAAGGAGGAATAATGGGATATACGATCGCCGAAAAAATATTCAGTGCTCATGTAAAGGGAAAAAAAGTTAAGGCGGATGAATTTGTATACGCTCGGGTTGATCTGGCTTTAGGCAACGATATTACAGCGCCTATTGCTATTGACCAGTTTAAAAAGATTGGCTCAAAGAAAGTCTTTGACAGAAAAAAAATTGTACTTGTTCCTGATCATTTTACGCCGGCTAAAGATATTAAAAGTGCTGAGCAGGCAAAGGTGCTGCGCGAATTTGCCGCAGAGCATAATATTGTTCATTATTATGAAGTGGGCAGGATGGGTATTGAGCATGCACTTTTGCCGGAACTAGGTATTATTGAACCAGGCAAACTTATTATCGGTGCTGATTCACATACCTGTACTTATGGAGCGATGGGTGCTTTTGCTACAGGGGTTGGCTCTACTGATCTGGCTGCAGCCTGGGCTACAGGATCGTCTTGGTTTAAAGTGCCTAAAACAATTAAGTTTGTCTATAAAGGTAAATTCAAAAAATGGGTTTGTGGTAAGGATCTTATTCTGTACACAATTGGAAAGATCGGAGTAGACGGCGCTCTTTATAAGGCAATGGAGTTTAGCGGTGCTGTTATAGATTCACTGAGTTTGGATGAGCGTCTTACGATGTCAAATATGGCGATTGAAGCTGGTGGAAAAGCCGGACTGATAGCGCCTGATGATAAGGTCTTTGATTATTTAAAAATAGTTAATGCTAGAAAATATAAAGGAAAAGCAGGACAAAAGCAGTTTATAAGTGATGTAAAGCGCTGGAAGAGTTTCAGCTCTGATGCTGATGCCCAATATGAAGAAGTTATTGAAATCAATGTCTCTGAAATTGAGCCGCAAGTAGCGTTGCCTCATTTGCCGAGTAATACCAAAGCAGTCAGTAAAGTCAAAAAAATGCGGGTTGATCAGGTCGTGATCGGATCATGTACTAACGGCAGGATATCTGATCTTAGGGTTGCGGCAAAAATATTAAAAGGTAAAAAAGTGCATCCTAAAGTCAGATGTATTGTTTTTCCGGCCACACAGGCGATTTATCTTGCGGCTATGAAAGAAGGATTGCTTGAGATATTTATTAATGCCGATGCGGTTGTGTCTACTCCTACTTGCGGGCCATGTCTTGGCGGTCATATGGGAATTTTGGCTGCTGGAGAGCGCGCGGTGGCTACAACCAATAGGAATTTTGTCGGAAGAATGGGGCATAAGGATAGTGAAGTTATTTTAAGTTCTCCCGCAGTTGCTGCTGCAACCGCGATAAAGGGATATTTAAGCCATCCGGATGCTGTATAGTTTAAAACGATAATTAAAAAAAGGAAAAGGTAAATGAAAATTAAAGGAAAAGCCTGGAAGTTCGGCGATAATATCAATACTGATGAGATTATTGCAGCAAGATATTTGAATACCTTTGATGAAAAGGAACTCGGAAGCTATTGCATGGAAGATATTGATAAAGACTTCTCTCAAAAAATAAGTAAAGGCGATATTATTGTTGCTGGAAAGAATTTTGGCTGTGGGTCATCTCGGGAGCATGCGCCGATCGCGATAAAAGGATGTGGGATTTCATGTGTTATAGCAGAAAGTTTTGCTCGTATATTCTATCGTAATGCGATCAATATCGGGCTGCCTATCCTCATCAGTAAGGACGCCCATAAGAAAATCAAAGAAAAAAATTTAATTGAAATTGATGTGAGTAAGGGGATTATTAATAATATTACTCAGAAGAAAACTTATTCTACTGAAAAGTTTGCTGATTTCATGCAGGACATTGTGAATTCCGGTGGATTATTGAAGTGGATTAGAAAGAAAGGATTAGCAAAAAGATGAAAATTGAACAAGCAGAAATAGAAGTTGTAATCTTTATGCAATCCAGCCGTGTCGAAGGAAAACTGCATTTGCCATCAGGCGGTAGATTGACTGATTATCTCGCATTGGCTGAGCGAAAATTTATTCCTATTACAGATTCAAGAATATTTCTTGTGCCAGGCAATGAACTTGTTTACAGCGTGCCGTTTTTAAGCTTAAATAAGGATTTCATAATTTATATATTTCCAAAAGATGAAGTTTCTAATCAATAAAAGAAAGGAATATTTCAAGATGCATAACATAGCTATAATACCTGGAGACGGAACTGGCCCTGAAGTTGTTGCAGAGGGCTTAAAAGTACTTGAAGCGGTAAGTAAAATTTATAACTTTGAGTATAAAACAAAAATTTTTGACTGCGGCGGAGATCGGTATCTTTTGACAAAGGAAACGATAACTGACGCGGAGCTTGAGGAACTTAAGACTTTTGATGCGATATATCTTGGTGCGATTGGACATCCTGATGTTAAACCGGGAATTCTCGAAAAAGGTATACTTTTGAAAACAAGATTTGCTCTTGATCAATATATAAATCTTCGTCCGGTTGCTTTGTACAATAAAGACTTTTGCCCCCTAAAAGACAAAACCGAGGAAGATGTTGATTTTGTCGTTGTAAGGGAAAATTCAGAAGGCTTATATAAAGGAATGGGAGAATTTCAAAATAAAGACACAGCTGATGAAGTAGCTATTCAAACATCTTACAATACCAGAAAAGGTATTGAGCGCTGCATAAGATATGCTTTTGAATTTACAAGAAAACGCAATAAGAGAAAAAAACTGACTCTTTGCGGGAAAACCAATGTTTTGACATATGCTTTTGATTTGTGGCAAAGGGTTTTTGATAAAGTAGCAATTGAGTATCCGGATATTACTACAGACTATGCCCATGTTGATGCGACTACAATGTGGTTTGTTAAAAATCCGGAATGGTTTGATGTTATTGTTACAGATAATATGTTTGGTGATATTATTACTGATCTAGGCGCCATGGTACAGGGCGGTATGGGTATTGCAGCCGGTGGTAATATAAATCCAACTGGTGTTTCTATGTTTGAGCCAATTGGAGGATCAGCCCCGAAGTACACGGGTAAGAATGTTATTAATCCTCTGGCAGCGATTTGTGCCCTTTCAATGATGCTTGAGACTCTCAAAGAAGAAAAGGCAGCAGGGGCAATTGAAGCGGCAGTGATAAATATTGTAAAAACTAAATTAAAAAGCTTGGGTGCAGGGAAAATGGGGTACTCTACAAGCGAAATTGGTGACATGGTTGTAGATAATCTCAAATAATGGTTTTAAGTATTTAAACAAATTTAATTATATGCGGAGAATGTGATCGATGAAAAAGAAGCAAAAGTATAATGTCGCGGTTGTGGGTGTAGGTGCTGTAGGATCACAAATGCTTAGAGTTTTAAAACAGCATAAGTTTCCTGTGGGAACTTTGCGGGTGCTTGCGCGCAGCGCGAGAAAGATAAAAGTTGATAACTGTTCATATGATGTAGAAAAAATATCAGCTGATTCTTTTTCTGATATTGATTTTGCTCTTTTTGCCGGGACTGAAGGTGCCAAAGGCGCGGCAGTTACTTTTGCTCCGGATGCAGTAAAACGCGGCGCGGTAGTTATTGATAATGGTGCTGATTTTAGAATGAAAAAGAATGTGCCGTTAATTGTGCCAGAGGTAAACGGCAAAGATGCTAAAAATCATAAAGGAATAATTGCTAATCCGAATTGTTCAACTATTCAAATGGTCGCGGCACTTGCGCCTATTTACAAGAAAGTAGGAATAAATAGAATAATTGTCAGTACTTATCAGGCAGCTAGCGGCGCGGGAAGAAGTGCTTTGAAGCAGTTGTGGGATGAAAGCGGCTATATGTATGAAAATAGCGATGTGGTGAGCGCGGTTGATAATCCAATGCAATGCAAGGTTACTAAGGATCAGTCTTTTCCTCATCAGATCGCTTTTAATGTGTTAGCTCAAATTGGTGGATTTGCTGATCATGATTATACATCTGAGGAATGGAAGATGGTTCATGAAACTCATAAGATTTTTAAAGACAAAAAGATTAAGGTGTCTGCTACTTGCGTGCGTGTTCCTGTTCTTAATTCACATTCTGAATCAGTTTATATTGAAACAAAAAAAACGATAACTCCTGCAGATGTTAAAAAACTGCTGAGTAAAACAAAGGGGTTGGTTGTAATTGATGATCCTAAGAAGGGGAAGTATCCTATGCCTGGTCCAAGCAGCTCAAATGACGAGGTGTTTGTTGGAAGAATAAGAAAAGATCCCTATGTCAAAAACGGACTATGGCTTTGGATTGTAAGTGATAACTTGCGAAAAGGTGCAGCTACTAATGCTGTGCAGATAGCAGAATATCTTATTGGGAAAAAATAATAAATTGTATCGCGTATCGAGCAAAAGGATTTAAACCGTAACATGAGTACTTGTAAAAAAATAATCATGAATACTGATTCTCGGCTGACTTCCATGTCATCCTCCAAGGTAAATGTTTATTGATGAGGCATCCATGCAAATAAACATTGAAATCCGTAAACATAATTATTTTTCAGCTCAAATTGTAATTACTTCGTAACGATTGTCCAAGAAAAAGTATCGCGTAGTTCGTTTTTCATCCTTCTTCTTAGGGAACAACGTGAACGATCGTCTATCGTTCTTCAAGTTTATACGCTGGCTCAATACTTATTTTTAAAAATATGCCTAAAACTAAGAATATTTTCCTTAAAATAGAATATGTCGGCAGTAAGTACCATGGCTGGCAAAAACAACGAAATATTGCCTCAAAAAGACATCGAAAAACCGCAACAATACAACAGTCCATAGAGAGTGTATTAGAGCAGATTTTGCAGCAGCCGGTTAATCTTATTGCTTCCGGGCGTACAGATGCAGGTGTGCATGCAAAGGCCCAATGCGCCAATTTTAAAGCAGATACAAATATGTCTCTGGCGAAGTTAAAAATATCGATTAATGCTTTGCTTGCTGAAGATATAAGAGTTAAGGCAATAAAGTATGTAAAAAGTAATTTTCATTGCCGCTATGATGCACAGTCCAAGATTTATAGATATGTAATATTTAATAGCGCCCATGCATCAGCTTTTTTAAGAGAGACAACTTTTCATGTCTTTAGACCCCTTAAAGTCAACTTGATGCAAAAGCAGGCAAAAGTGCTTAAGGGCAAACATGACTTTAAATCTTTTCAGGCAGCTGATAAGAAAGATCGAAGTTCAGTTCGCACGATAAAAAATATTTCAGTAAAGAAAAGAGGTAATTTGATTCTTATTGATATTGAAGCAAATGGATTTTTATATAATATGGCAAGAAATATAGCGGGGACTTTAATAGCAATTGGCAGAGATAAAATGGAGCCGGGTGCTATGAAGATGATCCTGGATAAGAAAAACAGGAAATATGCCAGCCCAACTGCTGCGGCAAAAGGGCTATGTCTTATGAGGGTGAAATATTAAAAAAGCTGTATTGTGTCGTGCGTATTGAGTATTGCATCTAAACACGAAGGACGACGGA
>JAGLQQ010000203.1 GCA_023136735.1 Candidatus Omnitrophota bacterium
TAACTTTTTCACCCTTTAAGTGTTTATACTTCTGCCTCTAGATTCCCTTCTATAATTCTATTTAGGGTTAGAGGTTATAGTAATCTATTCAACTTAAGTTCAGAATGACCCATTTTTAACAGCAGGGTTTTTCAAAATTTTTCAAAAGCGCATCTCTACTGTATCCGCAGTCTATATGGCTCCATTCAAGGTGCTTATCAATATCACGTCTACCGCAAACAATTTCTTCTGGATTAACTCCCTCTTCCTCAAACGCCTGCTTCCACTTGCTAAAATCAAACACATTTCTCCAAGCATCAAAACGCGCGCCTTTTTCATAAGCTTTACTAATAACACTTGATACAGACCTGCCTCCACGCGCAAGACTTGCCTCAATAAATGTCATACCAACATCATGAAAATTAACTTCAAGATATCTGCGTTTAAGTCTTTTGCGCAAAAAACTCTGTTTTTCTAATAGAGATTGCATACTTTGCATTTGCTGCCATTGAAACGGAGTATGGGCTTTGGGAATAAAATTTGAAATACCCACACTTACCTGCGCCCTTCTATTATCAACAGATTTTTTTAAAGCAGAGAATTCTTCTATTAAATTGATAATACCGATTAAGTCTTCCTCCGTTTCTGTAGGCAGCCCTATCATAAAATAAAGCTTCAGTCTTCTCCAGCCATTACCGTAAGCCTCAATAACTGCTTCTTTAAGACTTTCCATATCGATATCCTTATTAATTAATTTTCTCAAGCGGCTGGTACCTGCCTCAGGAGCAAAAGTAAGGCCTGATTTTTTTAAATCACCAAGCATACTTAAAATACCTATGAAATCCTTATCAATGCGCAAAGACGGCAAAGATATCCCCATGCCATTTTCCTTAGCAAAAGAATGCATCTTACTTATAAGCTCTTTTAGATAGGGATAATTGGCACTAGAGAGGGCGCAAAAGGAGATATTGTCATAACCAGTGTTGATGTATGTCTGTTTTGCAAGTTCTAAAAGCTTGGGCACACTGCGCACACGCACCGGATTTATAGTAAACCCAGCCTGGCAAAAAAAACAACGATTAGGACATCCCCTCATTATTTCCAAACTAATCCTATCATGCACAACATCAATAAATGGAACCGGCGGTTTAGTGAAATACTCTGCCATCTCTAAATCAGCAACAAAACGCCTTTGTATTTTTTTTGGGAACTCCCCGCCCGCAGGAACAAGCTTACTCCCACCTTCAAGCATTTCATTAAATTCATAAAATCGCGGCACATAAACTCCAGGGATTTCAGCTATTTCTCTTAGCATCTGCTCTCGATTTTTTTTAATGCTATCAATATTGTCATTAACATCTATCGGAAATCTCATTTTCAAATCTCGATAAAGATTAATAAACTCCACTATTGACTCTTCCGCTTCACCAATAAAAAAGACATCAATAAATTCCGACATTGGTTCAGGATTAACGCAGCATGGCCCTCCCGCAATAATCAATGGATGTGCATCTCTCAAGGAAGATTGTAACGGTATTCCAGCAAGATCAAGCATGGTAAGAACATTCGTGTAACATAACTCATATTGAAGCGAAAAGCCAATAATATCAAATGCACTTATTTCTCGCTGGCTTTCCAAGCTAAAAAGACCAATTGAGCGCTCTCTCAGCTGTTCCTCCATATCTGGCCAGGGTGAGAAACAACGCTCGCAGCAAACATCACTTTGTTTATTAAGAATATGGTAAAGGATCTTGATACCTAAATGGCTCATGCCTATTTCATAGGAATCAGGAAAACACAGCGCAAAGTGAATACCGCTATCATCAATATCTTTTTCAATAGTATTGATTTCTCTACCTATATACCTCGCAGGCTTTCTTACATCAAGTAAAAAATCCTCAATAAATACCTTATTCTGCCCTATATTCTTTTTAATCACGAATATCCAAAACCTCTTTTTCCTTAGGCAGCAGAAAGATAAACTTACTTCCTTTTCCAACTTCACTTTCAATCCAGATCTTTCCACCGTGAAGCTGAACGATTTCTTTAACAATCGCAAGGCCTAAACCTGTTCCTTTAGGGGAACCTGCCATAGAAATTGTTTTTGCCTGCTCAAATTTACCAAATATCCGTTCTATGCTGTCTTGGGGTATTCCACAACCGGTATCAATAACAGAAATCTTTATTTGCTTTTCAATTGATTCGGCTTTTATCGTTACACTACCTCCATCAGGCGTAAATTTGATTGCGTTGCCGACTAAATTGGTCAGCGCCTGAGAAAGAAGTTTGCAATCGCCATCAAATTTTATTGACTCAAGCCCCTCTTTTTTTAAAGCTACACCTCTGCTCTCAGACCAGGCACCAATCATGTCAAATACACCACTGCCCAGTTCATCAAGATTAATAGATGCATAATCAAGCCGAACATGACCGGATTCAAGCTTAGCGACATCAAGAAGATCATTAACCAAAACAGTAAGCCGCGATGCATTGTTACTGGCGATCTCAAGAAACTGTTTCTGATCTCCTGACATAGCGTCCTTATTTGATTCAAGAAAAAGGGAAAGGCTTTTTTGAATAGAAATTAGGGGAGCTCTTAAATCATGCGTTACATTAGACACAAAAGCCTCTTTCATGCGCTCAAGCTCTTTCTGCTTTGTAATATCACTTAAAACCGAGACCAAACCTAGCGTCTCGCCATCTTCACTTTCGATAACAGCCGTACTTGCTCTTAGCGTTTTCTTTGTGTTCTCATTTGGTCCAGCAAGATCAATCTCAATTTCCTGCTGATTATCCTTAGCCAAACTAACTATTTGGCCTTCCTTTAATCCGTCTAAAATATGCTCACCGATTTTATTTTCTTTGTTAACTCCCATTAATTCTTCCGCGGCAGGGTTCAGCACAAGTACTTTTCCTTCATTATCAATGATTATCAATCCCTCTGCCACATGCCTTAACACTGAATTAATACGATGCTTTTCGCGCTTAATCTTGCGGTTTTCTTCAATAAGCTGTTTTGTTTCCTGCTCTACCTCATCATTTATGGTCTGATCCATATTCTTAACTTCTTCTTTTAATTTTTCATTCTCCTTTTTTAAAGCCTTCAGCTCTTTCGCAAGCTGTTCTTTGCTGACCTTTGGCTCCTTTAGCTTTATAATTTCAGCTCGCAATTTTTCAACATAAACATCCTGCTCTTCTTTTGTAAAACCCGCTTTTCCGAATTTCTCCTCTATGATTTTCAGCACTTCATCAATTGCTTTTTCCGGGCCTACAAGCTTTAACAATTGC
The DNA here is from genome assembly GCA_023136735.1 of Candidatus Omnitrophota bacterium. Classification (GTDB taxonomy): domain Bacteria; phylum Omnitrophota; class Gorgyraeia; order B26-G9; family B26-G9; genus JAGLQQ01. The sequence goes on from JAGLQQ010000203.1 coordinate 3,268, forward strand.
TTAACCAAGCGTTTTGAATGCTTTTTAAACTCATACGAAATGACCTCTTTATCCGGAGCAACTTCAGATTTGCCTCCAAAAAAATCACTTACCATGGAAACAATATCTTTCCCCTTTTTATCGTCAGCCGCCCCAGATGCCGGCATCCCGGGCGCCTCAGCTTCTGCTTTTTTCTTTATTTCCTCTTCGTCCTTAATACGTGTATAGCGAACCTCATTGAGAGTAATATTCTTAATCCCATATTCAGCCATAACACCTTTCAATCCACCCTTTTCTTTAAGGATTTCCGGCTTAAGGCTAAATATTCTCAGAAATTTGCCCAATTCATCATCACTAAGTCCTTTTTGAAACTTTACTCCCTCAATCGTTGCTTTTTTAAAATCCGAGATAAGTTCTTTCAGCAAATTCGAAGAGTCGTCTAATGGCTGCTCGAATATAAGCACATTCCCCTCAAAAATATCGACCGATAAAAATCCGTAAAATTTAAAAAATTCATCAAGATCAAAATATAATTTTAATATTGAATCCTTCACCATGGGATGGGTTGCGGGATACATCGGAATCTTTCTAACAGTAGAAGAAAATGTCTTAAGTAGATCCACTATTCTTTTTTCCTCAGGAGTCCCCTTTAGCGGAGTCTCCCATTTTTTAATTTCCATATCAGTCTCTCCTTTAATAGTTTTAAAGTAAAAAAACATAATTTTCGTTTTGCAATAACCCCTTGTTGCAAAATGTACAAATACAATCGCTAATGCGTTCACGCGCGAAAGAGTACTCATCGTACGCCGCACAAGCGAGTGAACAAGTAACGCGGTAGATGTGCGTTTTGCAGCAGCCCTATACTGAGATTTAAAACACTGTCCTGTTCATCTGTACATTCAGCAAAAAACCAATAGCAATAAGGTTTGCCGTAAGAGCAGACCTGCCGTAGCTTATAAAAGGCAGCGGCATTCCTACCACCGGCATAAGCCCAAGAGTCATTCCGATATTGATTATAACATGTATTGCAAGCATTGTCGTTATTCCTATTGCAATTAGCTTTCCTGAAACATCTTTGGTAAGCTCAGCAATTTTCAACCCCCTAAAAACAAGCAGCAAAAAAAGTCCCAGCATAAGAGTTGTGCCAATAAATCCCCATTCTTCCCCTACTACAGAAAAAATAAAATCCGTATGCCTCTCCGGTAAAAAGTTAAGCTGATTTTGAGTGCCGGATAGCCACCCCTTACCAAAAAACATACCAGACCCGATAGCGATTTTTGATTGATTTATGGTATACCCAGCCCCTAGAGGATCAGCATTGGGATTAATAAAAACCATCAACCGATCTCTTTGATACTCTTTTAAAAAGATCCAAAACAAAGGAAGGGATAAAATCCCGCTCAAGATTATCGCCATAAAATATTTTAATCGAATCCCTCCCACCCAGATCATGGCTAAAAATACGGGAAGCAAAACTATTGCCGTACCCAAGTCAGGTTGTTTAAAAATTAGCACCATGGGCAGTAGAACGATTAAAAAAGGCCCGATAAGGCCTCTCTTTGTTTTAAGGCATGAAGGATTATCACCAATCATTCGCGCCAAAGCTAAAACAGTAAATACCTTAACAAATTCCGAAGGCTGAAATCCGATACCGCCTATACTGATCCAACGCTGCGCTCCAAGCGCGGTTTTCCCCATTATCAGCACCAGAATCAGAAAAAATATATGCATTCCAAAAATAACATATGAGACACTTAAAAAAGAATGGTAACTCGTTCTAGCAATCAAAACAGCAAGTATCATGCCCAGGATTATCCATAATCCCTGATTCAGTACAAAATTCTTTCCCGTACTCACCTGCCTTTGATAAGAAGCACTAAAGAGAGCAACCAATCCAAACAAAAACAAGAGTAATAGAACTCCTAGTATTACACGATCTAATTTCCTAAAATCTGACAGCAATGACAACATATTCTCCCCAGCTCTTTTGTTCAGGTTTCTAATTTTGCGTATAATAGGATATTATGCTATGGGCGATCTCTGCCGGACGCTCTCCTCCATGACCGCCATGTTCCAAAAACACAACAAAACATATCTTTCGTTTATTTTTTAGAGAGTAGCCCATAAACCATGCATGCGCCTTACCTTTTCCAGCCTGAGCTGTACCTGTTTTTGCAAATGTCTTTACACCGCTCACAAATGCCTTGCGCCCTGTACCTGATCCGGAGTGTACGACATCAAACATCCCATCTTGAATTAATTCTATGTATTTACTATCTGCTATTCTTTTTTGAGTTTGCCTTAAATTACTTTTAATGATACACGGTGTTACTTCAAGTCCACCGCTGGCAATAACTCCAGCTAGCTTTAAAGCCTGAACAGGAGAAATCAACAAGTACCCCTGACCTATAGCAAAATTTGCGGTATCACCTGGATACCACTTTTCATGAATTTGGGCCCTTTTCCATTTGAGATTAGGGACAACTCCAGAGCGTTCTCCGGGAAGTTTAATCCCGCTTATTTTTCCTAAACCAAATTCACGGGCTGTAGAAGATATTCTTTTTTCTCCTACTTTTAAACCCACCTGCCAGAAAAACACATTACATGAAGTTGCGATAGCTTTTCTTAAGCTAACCCATCCATGACCACTCTTCAGCCAGCAATTTCTCGTTGAATTACCAAGTCTAAATTCGCCCTTACATTCAAAACTGCTTTTTGAATTTATTAATCCATCTTTAAGCGCAGCATAAGCAGTAACAACTTTAAAAATTGAACCCGGAGCATAGACATTAAGAGCACGATTAAAAAGCGGCGCATTCGGATCTTTTAAAATCATACCAATAGCTTTAAATTTACTTTTATCGATAAGTATATTCGGATCATATGATGGAGAGCTGTAAAGAGCAAGAATTTCACCGTTTCGAGGATCCATCACACAAGCTGCACCTTTGGCACCGTTAAATTCTTCATGTATAAGTTGTTGAAGCTTAATATCAATTGTTGTATGAAGGTCATCTCCCTGTACCGGCGGCCTGTAGCTGAGAATATTTATTATGCTGCCTTTGCTGTTGACCTCAAGCTGCATTCCCCCAGGGTTACCCCTTAATATCTGATCAAAGCTCTTTTCAAGGCCTGATCTTCCAATTACATCCTTGATCCTATATCCGTATTTTTTAAGTTCCGGATATTCACCCTCACGCATCTTTCCTATATAACCGATAATATGTGCAGCAACTTCGCTATAAATATACTTTCTTCTGGCACTTGTCTTAATAAATATTCCCGGAAGTTCAGACATCTCCTGTTCAATTAAAAAAGCTGTCCGGCGAGGCACATTAGAAGCAAGCATCACGGGAGAAAAACTAAAGTCAAAGTTACTAATAAAAGTATCCGCGATAACTTGTCCATCTATTTCAAGGAACTCACCCAAGCGCGAAAATAAAATATCTTTATTATTCTTATCCATCTCCAGAGGGATAGCAACAACATCGAAAGCAAGTTTATTTTCAACTAGAGGTATTTTACTCCTGTCGTATATAATACCACGGGAGGCAGCTTCCGGCACAAGCCGAATACGGTTATTTTCACTCCTTTTCTCATACCTGTGTCCATTAACAATCTGCATCCAAAAGAGATTAGCGAGTAGAGTAAGAAAAATTAACGCTATTACATTTCTTAAAATTTGTATTCTCATAACAGTGAAGTAGTTCGCACAATTACCACTCGCTCCAGAAAAAGACTAAAAATTACATTAAAAATTGTTGTATAAGCAATTGTACCGAAAATAGTACCAAGGTTATCCGATAATAGAGGAAGATGGTAGAAATTGCCGGCAATAATATAATATAAACATATGGAAAACATACAGCTTATCATTGGTATTAATATTCTGGTTAATAGATGGACCGTATATAATCTTTCTTTCAATTGTCCGCAAAAAAATCCTGCACAGCCCAGAATAAAGCTGTTTATTCCGATAATACCGCCGCTTAATACATCAAGGCACAAACCTAAAATCATGCCGCAAAACATTCCAGCTCTTGAGCCATTATAAAGAGCAAAAAAAACAACCAGCAGCAAAATTATCTCTGGTTTAATCGCAGCAATGCTAATACTGTTTATAAGCGTACACTGAAAAATAAGCATGAAATAAGCTATTAAGACAAACCTTATTGTTTTAAATTTGATTTTAAACATAAGACTTCCTCTAATCCGGATAAAGATGCCGCAGGTTTAACAATACCGCTTTTATAAATTCCACCCCGTTCAATACGGATACTTTCGATATTTCCGATAATCAGCCCCTTAGGATATACTCCTCCTACTCCGGCACTCACAACTTTGTCTCCCAATTTAACATCCGAGTTGACCGGCATATATTTCAAACGGCAAAGGCCGTTGCCTATACCCTCAAGCATACCCTCAACACGTGTTCTTTGAATCAAGACAACAACACGGGAATTTGCGTCACTAATTAGAAGTACCTTAGCAGTACTGCCTCCTACCTCAATAATTTTGCCTATGAGACTTGAAAAACTCATTACCGGCTGGTTAATAGCAATTCCACTTTTTTGCCCTTTGTCTATAATAAGAGAGTTTAGCCAATTAGTCGGTTCTTTAGCGATTATTTGAGCCGCAAGAAAATCATACGGTACCTTTGCCTTTAGATCCAGAATTTTTCGCAGACGAACATTTTCATGCTCAGCCTCTTTAACCTCATTAAGCTTGAATTTAAGCTCATCGTTTTCTTTCTTTATAGCTAAATATTCAGAATAGAAAGTGAATATTTTCTTTGCGTGAAAAAAAGATGAGTTTATATGATAAAAAACAGATAGTGGATACTTAAAAAAAGGTAACAACCCGCTTTTTAAATGCACTGATTTATGGGAGGGTATTAAAATAAATAAGAATAACGCAATTAATGAAATAGCTACGAGTTGTCTTTTTTGTTGTTTAAACACAGCACCATACTTTTAATCCAGATATTGCACAGGAACAGTCTTTTCCTTATTACAACTTCTGGGTTTAATTAATATCTGTTCCTTTTAACGCCAAGTTTTCT
>JAGLQQ010000204.1 GCA_023136735.1 Candidatus Omnitrophota bacterium
GAATAGTGGCAAAAGGAAAAGTAAAATGGTTTAATAATAAAAAAGGTTATGGGTTTATTACAACAGAAGAGGGAAGTGACATATTTTTACATCACAGCGCCATACAGGGTGATGGTTTCAAGACTGTCGAAGAGGGGCAGGATGTTGAGTTTGAGATAACTCAGGGGCCTAAAGGCGAACAGGCTGTAAATGTAGTAAAGTTGTAAACCTAAATATCCAACAGGCCCGGTAATTATAGCCGGGCTTGTTTTATTTTAAAAAATAATAGCAGTCGATGTTCTGATTGTCTAAAATCTCCGGCTTAAGGCAGAGATTTTTTTATGTTTTTGAGCTTGATTGAGGAATTTATATTTTTCTTTGCAATATTTATTCTTATAAGGTAAAGTATATAAAATTTTAATTCTTTAAAGAAGCGACGAGGAAAATAGAATTTTTTATATTTTTCCTTGCATAATCTGAAAATTTTGATTTAATATTAATTAGCAAAGGTATAATCTAACAAATTGCTGAAAGAGGGGATTTTTATAAAGAGAAAATGAACAAAAAGTATAAAGAAAAATACTGCAGTAAAAATTGTCTCATTAAATACGCGGTTGCTTTGCTGAAGATTTGCAAGCGGGAAACTGGGTGTCTCTTTTCTCTCCTTTTTAAAGTCAAGATTAAATCTATTTGTGATGAAGTAAGTATTATTTTTGCTTTATTTTTCAGAGCAGTAACATTGTCTCTTTTAAATATGTCTGTAAAGACACAGATAAGAACAAATTACTTTAACCCGGGGATTGCTGGTTTTGGCGGGCAGTCTAAAACTAGGTAAGGAAGACACTGGAATGAAGAAAAAAGAAAAAAAGATATTTGGGTATGAACTGGTGTTGGATTTGTTTGAATGCGACGCTGATGTAATCACTTCAAAAAAGAAACTTAAACAATATGTTGATGAGCTATGCAAACTTATTAAGATGAAGCAGTATGGGAAAACATTGCTGCCTTATTTCGGTGAAAAAGAGATGTTTACAAAGGGGTATTCTTTGGTGCAGCTGATTGAAACAAGTTCTATCACTGGACATTTTTCGGATTACTGGAAAACAGCGTATATAAATATTTTTTCCTGTAGGGCTTATGACTATGCTCTGGCTAAAAAATTCACAAAGGAATTTTTTGGGGCAAAAAGAGTAAAATTTCGTTACCTTGTCCGATAAAGCAAGTAAATTAAATAATATGAATGCTATTTATTCAACAAAAACAGCAGAAATTATCTGCTGTTTTTGTATTTATCCCGCATGCTTTTAGCTCTTTTAAATGTTAGGGGTTTGTGCTAAAATGCAGCATTGGTTAATCTTGCTAAATTTTCTGTAGCAGGGGTATATAGTATAGTGAGAATGGAAGATGGACTTAAAAACACCTTATTATCTTATTGATGAGAAAAAACTTTTAAAAAACCTGAAAACAGTAAAACGCATAAGGGATATTTCCGGGGCTAAGTTTGTTCTTGCCCTTAAGTGTTTTTCAACCTGGTCCGTATTTAAATTGATGAGGCAGTATATGGATGGGACTACTTCCAGCTCTTTGTATGAAGCGCGGCTCGGGCGTGATAAGTTTTTAAAAGAGGTCCATGCATATTGTGTTGCTTATTCTCCTGAAGAGATCAAGGAAGTAAGCTGTTTTGCCAACAAGCTGATTTTTAATTCTATATCACAGCTTGAAAGGTTTTCAGTCTATAGAAAAAAGTGTGATATTGGGCTGCGAGTTAACCCGCTTATCAGTTATTCAAGTTTTGATTTAGCTGACCCGGCATGCAAGTTTTCCCGTTTAGGTGTAAGTGATAAAAGAGCTATTGAGAGTAAGATGAGTGAAATAGATGGGGTAATGTTTCACTTTAACTGTGAAAATGATAATTTTAATAATTTTTCTAAGAATTTGGATTTTATCGGTAATAAATACAGGAATGTTCTTAAGCCATTGAAGTGGGTTAGCCTGGGTGGAGGATTTTATTTTTCCAAAGCGGGATATCCGGTAAATAAATTCGCAAAGAAGTTAAAGGAATTTAGCGAGCGTTTTAAAGTTCAGGTATATCTTGAACCGGGTGAAAGCGCTATAACTGAGTCTGCTGAGCTTGTTACAAAAGTTCTGGATATTGTTCACAATAAGAAGGATATTGCTGTTGTAGATGCCTCAATAGAGGCACATATGCTGGACTTGTTGGTTTACCGCATAAATGCTAAAATAAAGGATAATGTCAAAGGACACTTTAAATATATAGTCGCTGGCAGGTCTTGTTTAGCCGGTGATGTTTTTGGCAGTTTTGGTTTTAAGCACAGGCTAAAGGTGGGCAGTCTTATAAGGTTCTGTGATGCTGCCGGGTATACCATGGTTAAAAAGAACTGGTTTAACGGGTTAAAGATGCCTTCAATTGCAGTAAAAAGACTTGATGGAAAGATTGAACTGGTTCGTGAATTTAAATACAAAGATTTTTTAAACAGTCTATCATAAATGAAACTATAACTTAAAGAGCAAAGCGACATTAAGTTATAAAGTTGACTTTACCCCGCTCTCTTGAGCAAGGGAATTCAACTTGGAAATTTAGAGGGCGGGGTTTAATTATTGCTGCAGAATTCTCTGGGCGTGAGCCCATAGATGATTGCCTTTGATTATCCGCCAGTTTCCACCAAAAAGATAGGCGGACAAGTGTTAGGCAGATGTTACGCCGAAGGCGAAACGTGAAGATGCTATGGGTGTAAACCCATAGAGCTTCACTTGTTTAATTTGACATGAATGTCTA
>JAGLQQ010000205.1 GCA_023136735.1 Candidatus Omnitrophota bacterium
GGTATTATCCGTAAACCTGATGAGGTCGTAGCGGCATTGATCAGCGCGGGTGTATCTACTGATGAGGTTGTCACAGTTGCAAAGGACGGAGATATTTCTAATGCAAATATAGCGAACGGACTGAAAGCAGGCGGCCTGAGTGTGAAAGAAGTTTTTTCTGTTATGGCTGATCATGGTGTTAGTGAAAGTAAAACTCAGGAATATCTTCTTGCTGGAGGCAGTAACACTTACGAGCTGGTAAACGCTATGATGGATATAGGCAAAACTGCTGGGGATATTTTTAAAGCTTTTAAATCCGAAGGAAATCAATTGGGAGAGATACTTTGCGTGGTTATGATCAACTCAGGGAATTTTACCAAGGAAGATGTTGTCAGTGCCGCAAGTGAATCCGGTATTAGCTGGGATAAAATATCACTGGGCCTTAAGCATTCCGGTTCAACAATTAGCGAAATTATTGAAATATTACAGTCAAATGAATTAACGGAAACAGAAATAGTTAATGCTTTGCGTGAGGATTTCAATTTTGGTGCCAGTAGTATTGTAATTGCCATGAATGATTTAGGTTGGAGCATGGACACAATTATTGCATCTTTTGGCGATGGTGATGACGCGGCAGTTGTCACAGGACTGATAAGGGCTGGAAATTCAGCAGAAGAAGTTGTTATAGCTGCCAGAGGCGCGGAAATATCCTGGGCTAATATTACTGATGGGTTAAGTTCAACTGGTATGGATACAGAAGAAATCTATACAATTTTATCTGATCAGGGCTTAAGCGATACTGATATTGTTGACAATATGCTTGATAGCGGTAAAGATGCCGGTATTATTGTCGCGGGGCTGATAAATGTAGGAATGGATATGAATTCTATATTTGAGGCATTCAAAGACAAAAAAGGTGCGCAGGGAAAATCAGTAGTCAGTGCTTTAGCAAAATCAGGCAATTATACATTTGAAGAAGTAACCGCTGCTGCAGAAGAAGCGGGAATGGACACTAAGGATATTGCTAAGGGCATGGAATTTGGCGGATCTGATTTTGCTAAAATAGTTCAATACTTGAAGGATAATGGACAAAGTGACAGAGAAGTTGTAACTACGATGATTGACGATGCTGGAAGTAATGTAAGCGATATGGTTCAAGGTATGGTTGACTTGGGCTGGGATACTGCCAGCATATTTAATGCGTTTAAAGAAGAGCCTGTTATAAGGCGTGATGATTACGGAGACGAGGGAACAGTTGTAACTGAATCTAATGTAGTGCGAGAAGAGGCTGCAGTTGTTGCTGCTTTAGTCGGAGCCGGCGTGTCTGTTGATGAGGTATTTAGTGAGGCGACAGAGGCGGGAATGGCATTGGATCCGATCACTCAGGGCTTTCAGCAGGCTGGCGTTAGCGTTGATGATGCCTTTGCGGCTTTAATATCAAATGGTGCGAGTGAAACTGAAACTGTCAGCTCTATGGTTGCCAGTGGTTATAATGCAGGTGCTATAGCGAATACAATGTTAAATAATGGCAGTGATATGAATCAGCTGCTGAATGCGTTTACAAATAGCGGAGAGCTTACTAATGCTTCAGTTTTAGTAGATAGCTTTCTCACTGCAGGTTTTGAAACTTATACTGTCATTGCAACCGTGAAAGAGGCAGGGGCAAGTTGGAATGAAATTGCCAGCGGATTAAAAACAAATGGTTTTGAACCGCTTGAAGTTCTTACAATTTTAATTAATAATAACTTAAGTGATCCTGAAATAGTAACTGCTATGCTGGATGGCTCTTATGCTGTTAATAACCTAGTGGGCGGAATGGAATCCTTGGGCTGGGATATGAGCAGAATTATTATTGCTTTTGAAGATGCCGGCGGTGCCAAGACAGTTAATGTTATTGGTTTATTAGCTAAGGATTTTTCGACGTCGGATGTGGTTTCCTCGGCGGTTGATATCGGAGTCCAATGGAGTGACATAACTCAGGGTCTTCAACATGGTGGTGAGACTATTACTAGCACTTACAGTGTTTTATCAAATAACGGTTTGGATAATAAAACAATAGCTGGATTAATGGTAGATGCCGGATTTGATCAGGCTGGGATTGTTAATATGATGAAAGGTCAGGGCATGAGTTTTAGTGATTGTATTTCTACTTTTACAAATAATAACAGTAAACTTATTGTAGATATGTCTATTTTGATTAATGCCTATAAAATAACACCTGCCTAATTATCATTAAAAATAAAGCAATTAAACCCTTCTGTTTTCCTTTAAAATATTATTAGATTTCAGTTGCCTTATTGAAAGGGTGGTTTCTAAGAAGATACTTTTATCGCTAACCTAACATGTTTACTGCTAATGAGTTACATGGAT
>JAGLQQ010000206.1 GCA_023136735.1 Candidatus Omnitrophota bacterium
AGTCTGCTTTATCCTAATTCATATATTTTAGTTCTTTTTTTGCAAAAATGTCGATTAAAAATGGTGATAAAAGCTTGATTCTATGTGATTCTGTTCAGGGTTTACTTAAAATACCTTTGGGTATATAATATAAACTTACTTAAAGGGTAGATTGAAACCATGAATTGAGTATTATACCACCTGAAAACGGTGGACTAAATCCCGCCAAAGGGCGGCGGGATAAATTCGCACAGCAACTTATGTTCACTGCGTTCCATAAGTCACTTGCTTATTTAGGAGATTGAAAATGTCAAAAAAACGAGTTTATTTAGATCATAACGCCACAACGCCTTTACATCCTGAGGTCAAAAAGGCAATGACCGAGATGATGGAAATTTTCGGTAATCCCTCTAGCATGCATGATTTTGGCCGCGATGCCAGAAAGATGATAGAGGATGCCAGGACATATATTTCTGAATTTATAAATGCAGCTCCTGAGGAAGTTATCTTTGTCGGCAGCGGGTCTGAGGCTAATAATACAGTATTTAATCTTACTGCCTGTTGTTCATCTTTAGAGTGTTCAAGCGCCTGCAAACACGGTAAGGGTATTATAACAACAAGTATAGAACATCCCTGCATCCTTGAATCGTCAAAATGTTTATCTGAGCGGGGCATGAGTATTGATTATCTAAAAGTAGATAAATATGGAAAAATAGATATTAATGAGCTAAAAGAGCTGCTTTTGAAAAAGCCGGCTTTAGTGTCTGTAATGACTGCCAATAATGAGATTGGAACGATTCAGGATATTAAAATAATTATCAAGCTTGTTCATGATGCAGGATCTTTGTTTCACACTGATGCTGTTCAGTCTGTGGGGAAAATTGCCGTTGATGTAAAAGATCTGGATGTGGATTTTCTGTCTTTCTCAGCGCATAAAATATATGGGCCCAAGGGTGTGGGTGCCTTGTATGTAAAAAAAGGTGTGCCGTTCTGTTCTTTTATAAGGGGAGGCCATCAGGAGCAGGGAAGACGGGCAGGCACGGAAAATACCTTAGGAATCGTAGGCATGGCAAAGGCGATAGAAATGAGAAAGCTTGAAATGGCAGATGAGACCAAAAGGCTGAAAGTGTTAAAAACAAGATTAAAGGACGGGCTTACTAAAAATATTCCGGATATTCAGGTCAACGGCCATCCGGTGGATTGCCTGGTAAGCACTTTGAATATATCCTTCAGCGGAGTTGAGGGTGAGGCGATATTACTTTATCTTGACCTTGAAGGTATTGCAGTATCAACAGGCTCTGCATGCTCTTCCGGCTCACTTGATCCTTCACATGTTATTTTGGCAACAGGTGCAACCCCTGAACTGGCCCATGGTTCTATTCGATTCAGCTTAGGCCGCACTACGAGTGAAGAAGAAATAGATTATGTAATTGAAAAAACTACCGGGATAATTGAGAAACTTAGAAAAATGTCCACGGTATACATCAAGTAAAAAGTTTAAAGTAGAAAGCGCTTTGCTCATAGCTGATGGCTCATAGCTCATGGGAAAAGCGGATAGAATCCGAAGGACGAGAGATGACCGCCCGCCAGAAAGTGGCGAGGCTGGGATGAGGGATGAAAAAGCAGTTATGAGTTACGAGTGGAAATTGTAACTTGGTGTTTACAAAGTGAGCATTAACGAGTTGTTCGGATATGAAAACTGTTTTTACTCATTCTCGTTTTTCATCCTTGAAAAACTCCGAGGGGACCATTGATTTTTAGACATCCATGTCAAAACCAATGGTTCAATCCGTAAAAACAGTTATTCATATCCTAAAAGTGTAAGCATTGTTTGGAGATAGTACAAAAAGCTGAAGGCGAATAATAGCTATAAGCTTATTGAATAGGAGAACACTAATGAGCGATTGGGTGTATTCTGATATTGTTAAAGAGCATTTCATGAA
>JAGLQQ010000207.1 GCA_023136735.1 Candidatus Omnitrophota bacterium
CCCCACTGGAACTGATTCATGCGGTATATTTGGGATTTCAATCAATATTTTATCAATTTCACCCCTAACGGCACCCACCTTATCGTCAATTTCTTTAGTTTTTTGGGATAATGCCTTAAGCTCGATTCTTTTCTCGCTAATATCGTGCTTTTCCTTAACCAACATAGCCATTTCTTCGGAAGAGATGTTTCGTTTTCGCTTTAACTCCTCTGCCTCCGAGTTTAAACCGCGCCATTTTCTGTCCATGTCAAGTAAGGCATCGATGTCCATATTGTTATTGCGGTTTTTAAGCGCGTCTTTAAGGACTTGCGGGTTATCGCGAATAAGCTTTATGTCTAGCATTAGCCTTCTCCATTATCTCCGCTAGCTTCTTCCTGATTATTGCCTTCTCCGTCTTCTTCTTCTTTTGCCGCGACCCGCGCGACAGCCACGACCTTATCCTCGCCGGTTAAGCGCATTAGGCGGACCCCCTGAGTAGAACGCCCTGTGGTCCTTACGGTTTTCATTGGACAGCGAACGATCATGCCGCTTGATGTTATAAGCATAAGCTCATCCTTATCTACAACCGTATTCAAACCGACAACCATTCCATTAGCCTCTGTTGTTTTAATGTTTATATTGCCCTTGCCGCCGCGGCTTTGCGGTCTATATTCATCGACCTTAGTTCTTTTTCCAAAGCCGTTTTCTGTGACCGTAAGCAATGTAGCGTCTTTGTCCACAAGCTCCATGCCTATAACTTTATCTTTTTTAGCCAGGGATATGCCGCGTACACCTGAGGCAGTTCTGCCCATCTCCCGCACATTTGTCTCAGGGAACCTAATCGCTTTTCCTTCGTATGTAGCCAGGAATATTTCATGGTCTCCGTCAGTAAGCTGGCAGGCAATAAGCTTATCTTTATCGCGGATGGTAATCGCGTTTATACCGCCTTTTCGCGGATTGCTGTAGGCCATAAGATCGGTTTTCTTAATCTGCCCGTCTGCCGTGCACATTATTAGAAATTTGCCTTCTTCAAAATCCTTAACTTGAATCAGCGCTGCAATATTTTCATTGCTTTCAAATTGGAGCATATTAACTATAGCCTTGCCCTTGGCCAAACGTCCTGCCTGAGGGATTTCATACACCTTTAGCCAATAAACCTTACCCCTATCTGTGAACACAAGTAAATAGTCATGGGTAGAAGCGATGAACAATCGCTCAACAAAATCTTCCTCCCTCATACCAACCCCGGAAACACCTTTGCCGCCGCGTTTTTGTTTGCGGTATGTGCTCACAGGCAAGCGCTTCACATAACCAGCGTGAGAAAGGGTTATAACCATGTCTTCCTCAGCAATGAGATCCTCTATTTCAAAATCATCTATCCGCGCGATTATCTGCGTTCTTCTTTCGTCACCATATTTTTTTTGCAAAGCAAGCAGCTCCTCTTTTATGATCGCTAAAACCTTTTTCGGATCCGCAAGAATCGCCTTTAACATACTTATCTTTTTTATCAGCTCTAGATATTCACTTTCAATTTTTTCCCTTTCGAGCGCCGTCAGCCTTTGCAGCTGCATTTCCAGAATAGCCTGAGCCTGTATTTCTGTGAATCCGAATTTCTCCATTAAGGCAATTCTAGCCTCTCTGGTATTTTTTGACTGGCGGATTGTTTTAATCACCTCATCAAGATTGTCTAGACATATTTTAAAACCCTCTAAAATATGCGCTCTTTCCTGTGCTTTCCGTAAGTCAAATTTTGTTCGTCTAATAATAATAACCTTGCGATGCTCTATGAAGTAATGCAATATCTGTTTCAATGGCAATATTCTAGGTTGATTGTTTACCAGGGAAAGGAAAATTATTCCAAATGTCGTTTCAAGTTGTGTATGCTTATAAAGCAGGTTTAATACTACTTGCGCGTTGGCATCTCTTTTTAGCTCCACAATAAAGCGCATTCCATCTTTATCAGACTCATCTCTCACATCCGAAATACCTTCAACGCGTTTTTCCTGCACAAGCTTCACTATGTTATTTATAACGTTTGTTTTGTTAACCTGATAAGGAATCTCCGTTATAACTATTGATTCTCGGTTATTCTTTTGCTGCTCTATATTTGCTTTTGCTCTGACCTTTATCGGCGAACGCCCCGTTTCATATGCTTTTTTTATCCCTTCACGTCCGCATATTATACCTCCGGTGGGGAAGTCCGGCCCAGTAATTTTTTTCATTAGCTCTTTTGTAGTAACATCCGGGTTTTCTATTAGAGCAATAACCCCATCAATAACCTCAGTCAGGTTGTGCGGCGGAATATTTGTCGCCATACCTACAGCAATACCGCTAGAGCCATTAATAAGTAAGTTAGGCGCGGCTGCCGGTAAAAGCGTTGGTTCTTGCAGGGATTCATCAAAATTCGGCGCGAAATCTACTGTTTCTTTGTCTATATCAGCAAGCATCTCACGAGTAATACTTGCCATACGCGCTTCTGTATATCTCATAGCCGCGGCAGAATCTCCATCTACTGAACCAAAGTTACCTTGTCCATCAACCAAGGGATAGCGCAATGAAAACTCCTGAACCATCCGAACCATCGCGTCATATACCGCGCTATCTCCATGCGGATGATATTTACCAAGAACTTCTCCCACAATACGCGCGCTTTTTTTATACGGCTTATTGTTCTCCAGGTTGAGCTCTTTCATGGCATAAAGAATTCTTCTGTGAACAGGTTTTAGTCCATCTCTAATGTCAGGCAGTGCCCTCCCAACGATTACGCTCATAGCATAATCAATATAAGACTTTTTCATTTCGTCTTCTATGGGAACCGTTACTATTTTTTCATTTTGAGCATACATATCTTTCATGTCTCCTAGTTTTTTCTCTTATCCTTATTGCGTTTTTTAGTATCGATTATTTAATGTTTCACTTAAAAATGCCCCTGCGGATTGTATTTGCTTTACGCTTTTCT